>VBCT01000169.1 GCA_005882235.1 Betaproteobacteria bacterium | reverse complement strand
CGCGTTCGATTCCGTGACGCTCTACGGCTTCGACCCGGACCTGCGCCCGGACATCTACGGCAAGGTCGGCAACTCGGGCGTGTCCATCGCCACGCTCGAAGACATGAAAGCGCTCTACTCGGGCTTCGACCTCTGCGATCCGGCGACGAGCGTCAGCATGACGATCAACGGGCCGGCACCGACCATATTGGCGATGTTTCTCGACTGCGCCGTCGACCAACAAATCGACAAGTTCAGGGAGGGGAATGGCCGCGAGCCGACGGCCGCCGAGCGCGGGGAGATCGAGGCACGGACGCTCTCAAGCGTTCGCGGCACGGTGCAGGCGGACATCCTCAAGGAAGACCAGGGGCAGAACACCTGCATCTTCTCGACCGAGTTCTCGCTCAAGGTGATGGGCGACGTCCAGGAGTACTTCATCGAGCACGACGTGCGCAATTTCTACTCGGCCTCGATCTCGGGCTATCACATCGCGGAAGCCGGTGCGAACCCGATCTCGCAGCTCGCTTTTACGCTCGCCAACGGGTTCACTTTCGTCGAAGCCTATCTTGCACGCGGAATGAAGATCGACGATTTCGCGCCGAATCTGTCTTTTTTCTTCAGCTACGGCATGGAGCCCGAGTACGCGGTGCTCGGGCGCGTGGCGCGGCGCATCTGGGCGATAGCGATGCGGAACAAGTACGGCGCGAACGAGCGCAGCCAGAAGCTCAAGTTCCATTCGCAGACCTCCGGGCGCTCGCTGCACGCCCAGGAGATCGCGTTCAACGATATCCGCACTACCCTGCAGGCGCTCATCTCGACGTACGACAACACCAATTCGCTGCACACCAACGCGTACGATGAAGCCATTACGACGCCGACCGAGGAGTCGGTGCGCCGCGCCATGGCGATCCAGCTCGTCATCAACCGGGAATGGGGATTGGGAAAGAACGAGAATCCGAACCAGGGCTCATTCATCGTGGAAGCCCTGACCGATCTCGTCGAGGAAGCGGTGCTGAAGGAGTTCGAGGCGATCGCCGAGCGCGGCGGCGTGCTCGGCGCGATGGAGACCGGTTACCAGCGCGGCAAGATCCAGGAAGATTCGATGCTCTACGAGCACAGGAAGCATGACGGTTCGTATCCGATCATCGGCGTCAACACCTTCCGCAATCCACGCGGGGCGACGATGCCACAAAAGATCGAGCTGATCCGCTCGACCGAAGAAGAAAGGCAATCGCAGCTCAAGCGGCTCGCCGATTTCCACCGGCGCCACGAACGCGAATCCGGCCCGATGTTCAAACGGCTGCAGCAGGCGGTGATCGAAGACGAAAACGTCTTCGCGGTGCTCATGGACGCGGTGCGCTGCTGCTCGCTCGGCCAGATCACCTCAGCGCTGTTCGAGGTGGGAGGCCAATACCGCCGCAACATGTGACGCGCGAGTGCGCGTCATCCCCGCGAAAGCGGGGATCCAGTCGGCCCCTACGCGAAATGGCACGCCACCACGTGCCCGTGCCCCACGTCCCTCAGCTGCGGCTCGGAGGCGGGGTCGGTGCAGACCGCGGGGTGACCCCTGTCCTTGTACAGCGGGCAGCGCGGAGCGAAGCGGCAGCCGCTCGTCGGCTGCTCGAAGTCGAACACGCCCCAGGCGCGGCGCTCGCGCTCGACCGTCACGTTGCGCACGCGCCGGGTCACCTCGGTGGTCTCCTTGTCCGCGAACGACGACCACAGGATGCCCGTGTAGGGATGGCGCGGCTGGTGCGCGATGTTCTCTGCCAGACCCATCTCGACGATGCGCCCCAGATACATGACCGCGACTTTCTGGCTGACCAGCTCCACGACCGGGAGATCGTGCGAGATGAACAGATACGTGAGCCCCAGGTTCTTCTGCAGGTCGCGCAGGAGGTTCACCACCTGCGCCTGGATCGAGATATCGAGGGCGCTCGTCGGCTCGTCGGCCACGATCAGGCGCGGGCGCACCGCGAGCACGCGCGCGATCCCCACGCGGCGCTTCTCGCCGCCGGAAAGCTCCGAGGGGAAGTTCGCGAGCTTGCTGTCCTTGAGACTCACCTGCTCCAGGAGCTCGCGGATGCGGCCTGCGATTTCGGCGTCGCTCGGGCGCTCGTGCACGGTGAGCGCCTCGCGCAGGATGTCGCGCACGCGCATCCCCGGGTTCAGCCCCGCGTCGAGGTCCTGGAAGATCATCTGCATCTCGCGCCTTAAGGGGCGCAGCTCGGCTCGGCTCAAGGTCGTGATGTCGCGGCCGTCGAACACGATGCGCCCGCTGCTCGCGTCGGTCAGCCGCAGCACCGTGCGCCCGATCGTGGTCTTGCCGCAGCCGGACTCGCCGACCAAGCCGACGGTCTCGTTTTCCCTGATATAGAAGCTCACGCCGTCGACCGCCGGAATCACGCGCCCCTGACCGGTCAGCATGGAGAACAGGCCGCGACGCTGGCTGTAGTCCTTGCGCAGGTCGGTGACTTCGAGAATGGTTTGGCTCATGCCTTCCCCGCCGCAGGGTACAGCCAGCAGCGCACCTTGTGACCGGGTGCGACCTCTTCGAGCGGGGGCTCGAGACCGGCGCAGCTTTCGCGGATCGCCTCGGTGACGCGGTTGCAGCGACCGTAGAAGCGGCAACCGCGCGGCACCTCGATGGTATCGAGCACCTCGCCTTCTATCGCCTGCAGGTAACTTTTCCGGCGTATCGTCTCCGCGCTCGGGATCGAGGCGAGCAGGGCCGCGGTGTACGGGTGGCGCGCCTGCGCCTGCGGCGCGAGCACCTCCGCGGC
This sequence comes from Betaproteobacteria bacterium, assembly GCA_005882235.1. Lineage (GTDB taxonomy): Bacteria > Pseudomonadota > Gammaproteobacteria > Burkholderiales > SG8-39 > VBDM01. The sequence continues at coordinate 4,922 of VBCT01000169.1, read as the reverse complement.
GCGACCGGTCTCCACAACCGTGCCGCCGTACATCACCGCAATGCGATCCGAGAGGCGCTGGATCACGCTGATGTCGTGGCTGATGAGGAGCGTGGTAATGCCGGTCTCGGTCTTGAGCTGGGCGAGCAGATCCACGATGCGGGACTGGATGGTGGCGTCGAGGCCGGTGGTTGGCTCGTCCGCGATGAGGAGCGAAGGTTCGGCGGAGAGCGCCATCGCGATCATGGCGCGCTGGCACATGCCGCCGGACATGCCGTAGGGGAAGTTGTCGAAGCGCAGCCTGGGTGAATCGATGCGCACGCGCTCCAGCCAATGGACCGCGCGTTCCCTGGCTTCGCTTTCGCCCTTGAGGCTCGTGTGCAGGCGGATGGTCTCCACGAGCTGCTTGCCGATCGTGGAGTAGGGGTTCAGCGCGGAGCGCGGGTTCTGGAAAATCATGGCGATCTCCTTGCCGCGCACGCCCGCCATCAATGCCTCCGAGTGTTTGCGCCAGCCGCGCTCGTCCTTCTCCACCGCCATGACGCGCCCATCCTGCTCCGTGACGCGCGCGTATTTCTCCAGGCCGTCGAGCAGGTCGCGCTGCGCGCCGTTCGAGTGCAGGTGGATGCGGCCGCTGATCACGCCCGGCCCCGCCGTAACGAGGCCCGCCGCCGAGAGCGCGGTGACGCTCTTGCCGCTGCCGCTCTCGCCCACGATGCCGAGCGTTTCGCCGCGCGCGACGTCAAGGCTCACGCCGTCCACCGAGCGGATGAAGGCGCGCTTGGCGCGCGAGTAGAAGTAGGTCCGCAGGTTCTCGATGGCGAGCAGCGGCGCGTCCATCATTTCCTCCGCTTGCCTTCGAGGAGATTGTTGAGCCCGTCGCCGAGCAACTGGAATCCGAGGATGGTCGCGAGGATGGCGAGCGCTGGCGCGGTCGAGGGCCAGAAGTTGCCCTGCAGGAAATAGTTCGCGCCGGCCTGGACCATGTTGCCCCATGAAGGCGTGGGTTCCTGCACGCCGAAGCCAAGGTAGCTCAAGCTCGTCTCGACCAGGATCGCTTCGGCCATGCCGAGGGTGGCCTGGATCACGAGCAGCGCGCGGCAGTTCAACCACAGGATATGCTTGAGAATGACCGTATGCGCCGGCAGCCCGAGTGCATGCGCCGCCTCGATGAAGCTCTTCTGTCGAAGAAATGCGATCTTGCCAGCGATCAGGTTGGCGATCACCGGCATGCCGGTGATGCCGACCACGACCATGACGTAGTAGATGTCGGCCTTGAATGCGGCGATCACGAGCAGGATCAGCACCAGGCGCGGGAACGAGTCGAGCAGGTTGTCGAAATAGGTGATGATCGTATCGAACCAGCCGCCGCGGTAACCGGCCAGAATGCCGAGAACGCTTCCGCCGACGACTGAGATCGTGATCGCGAGCAGTCCGGGGAGAAAGTAGGCCTGGATGCCGAGAATCAGCCGCGCCTGCAGGTCGCGCCCGAGGAAGTCGGTGCCGAGCAGGTGCCCGGAGGTGAACGGCGCCGCGTTGATCAGCCCGACGTTCATCGCCTGAGGATCATGGGGCAGCCAGCCCAGCGCCCCGAACATGTACGAAGCCACGACCACCGCCACCACCAGCAGGCCGTAGGCCACGTAGACGAGATCGAGCGGCCCCGCCCGTTGCCGCAGCGACAGCTCCGAGAACTCCCCGATAGGGCCGGGTGTCTGGACGTAGCGACGCATGTGCTCCCTATTCTCTGGATGCGCGCGGATTGACCGCGGTGAAAACGACGCGCTGCAACAGGTTACCGAGACGCACGAACGCGGCGGCGACGAGGGCGATGCCCATGATGACCGGGAAATCGCGATCCTGCGCCGCCTGCCACGCCATGCGCCCCATGCCGGGCCAGTTGAACACCTGCTCGACGATCACGGCACCGCCGAGCAGGAACGGGATCTTGGCGCTCATGATCTCGGTCACCGGGATCAGGAAGCCCTCCTTGAACGCATGGCGCCACACCGGAGCGCCCTTGGCGCGCGCGGTGCGGATGTAGTCCTCGGCAAGCACGCGCGACAGCTCCTCGCGCAAGTGGCGGATCATTTCCGAGAGCGTGCCGCTCGCGATCCCGAGCACGAAGATCGGCACGAGGAAATACAGCCACGCGTGCTCCTGCCTCGCCGCAGTTCCAGAGATGAGGGGGAACATGCCGAACCAATGGATGAAGACGTAGACCATTATGTAGCCGAACCAGAACACCGGCACTGCCGAGAGGACGTACGCGGCTATGGTCGCCGCGGTATTGCCCGCGGTTTCGCCGTGCGCCGCCGCGTGCACCGCGATCGGCACCGCGATCAGGAGCGTGAGCGCGAGCGAGCCGAGGGTGAGGGTGAGCGTGTAGACGCCGACGCGCGCGAGCTCAGGCAGCACCGGTAGGCCGGTGCGGATCGAGTTGCCGAAGTTGCCCTGCAGCATCTTGCTGAACCACGCCGCGTACTGGCCGTACCAGGTCTGGGATACGCCCAGGGCCTCGCGCATGCCGAGGGCGAGCTCCGATCGCGGTGACTGCCCCTCGAGCAAAACGTTGAGCGGGTCGCCGGGCGCGAGATAGAGAATGGCAAACACGACCATGCTCACGCCGAAGAGCAGCAGGGCCGTGATCCCGAGCTCGCGCGCGAGCACGCGGCTGACGGGCTTGATCGCGGCGAGCTTCATGGTGACGCCGTCCTCCGGTGCTTGTCATTCTGAGGAGCGTAGCGACGAAGAATCCGCTTTACGTAAAAGCAGATCCTTCGCTGCGCTCAGGATGACGGCGGTGTAGCCGCCGTCACTTCTGCTCGCTGGCGGGAATGAACCACTCGTCGGCGAACGAGAAGAACTTGTACGGGTGGATCTGCACGCGCCGCACCTTCCTGTGGTACGCGCTGTAGTTGGTGAGCGTCCAAAGGAAAGTGTAGGGCTGCTCCTCGGCAAGGATCGCGTGAAGCTTGCGGTTGATCGTGCGGCGCTTCTCGTGGTCGAGGGTGAGCTTGCTCTCGACGATCAGCCCGTCCACTTCGGGGTTGGAATAGCCGCCGAAATTGTTCTTCCAGTCGCCGATCTCGGCCGAATGGAACAGCGACGAGATGTCCGCGGAGTCGTCGAACACCCAGGACGCAAACATGATGTCGAAGTTGTGCTCGAGGAAGACGTCCTCCTTCCACGCCTGCCATTCCTTGAACTCGACCGTGATCGCGATGCCGGCGTTCTTGAGATAATTCTGGAACGCGAGCACGACGCGCTTCACCGCTTCGCTCTCCTTCTCGATCGGGACCTTGAGCGAGAGCACGAGCTTCTTGCCGCCCTTCTCCATGATCCCGTCGGCGCCGGGCCTGAAGCCCGCCTCAGTGAGCAGCGCGCGCGCCCCCTCCGGACCGAACGGCAAGGGCTTGACGTCGAGGTTGTATGCCCAGCTCCCGGGCGCGAACGGGCCGGAGATGACCGTGCCCTGGCCGTTGAAGAAGGAGTCGAGCATCTCCTGGCGGTTGACCGCAGCCGTGATCGCCCGGCGCACGCGCCGGTCCGCGAGCAAGGGGTTGCGCACGTTGTAGCCGAAGAACGAGTACGACAAGGCGTTGTACGGTTGCAGCACGAAGCGCTTGTCGCCCTGAACCTCGGGCAGGTTGCGCGGGTTGACCAGCACGATCATGTCGATGGCGTTGAACATCAGCGCCTGGGCCATGATGTTCTGGTCGGCGAACGGCCTGGCGATGAACTTGTCGATGTGCGCGCGTCCCTTGAAGTAGTCCGGGTTCGCGACCAGCACCACCTCGCCGTCGCCGGTTACGGTCTGGAGCATGTACGGCCCGGTGCCGATCGGGCTGTGGGCGAACCGGTCCTCGCGCGTCAGGTACTGCGGGTTCGCCGGGCCGTGCTTGGGGATGATCTTGAAGCTGAACTTCGCCAGAGCGTTCAGTATCGGGCGCTTGAGGGTGATTGCCACCGTGTAGTCGCCGGTCTTCTCGACCTTCTCGATGAACTCGTAGCGCACCTTGAGCGGCGTGATGGTCTTGGGGTGCATCATGATGTTGTAGGTGAACACCACGTCGTCGGCAGTGAAGGGCCGCGGCGCATCGCCCTCGCGCGGGTGCCACTTCACGTCCTTGCGCAGGAAGAACGTGTATACGCGGCCGTCCTTCGACGCCTCCCAGCGCTCGGCCAGCTCCGGCACGATTTCCTGCTTCTCGTCGATTCCGACCAGGCCGTTGAACACGAGCTCGGTGATGCGCAGCGAAATCGTCTCGTTGCTCGTGATCGGGTCCAGCGTTGCAGGCCGGCCGTACTCGCTGTAGTTGAGGATGCCGCCGTCGGGGCGCCCGTCGCCCTTCGGCGCGGCGTGCGCCGGAAAGCACAATGTCATGGCGACGCCCGCTACCGTGATAGTAAGGATCCGTTTCATAAGTTCCTCGCTCGTTGATTCCGACAGTTGCGATTCATCCTGCGGCTTCTCAAAGTATCTTCACGTCGCCGGCGCTGCGCTGCTCCATGGAGTAGACGCCCTGCATCGCCTCCTGAATCTGGCGCACCACGGGAAACTCCTTGCTCATCTCGAAAAAGATCTCGAGACCTTCGGAGAATTTCTTGGTCCGAAAGTAGGCCTCGGCCAGACCGGCGAGCATTTCCGGGTCGTTGGCCTCGATCTTGTTCTTGTTGCTCTTGTCGCGCCCGGCCTCCATGTAGGAGATGGCGCGCGCGTAGTCCTTCTTCCGGAGATAGTAGCTGCCGAGCGCAAAGTTGAGCCGCTGATAGCGTCGTCCGTCGCCCGCTTCGGTCATCTGAGCGACGCGCGCGAGCACCTTGGCGCACTGGGCCTCGGCGTCGGCGCACCCGAGCACGATGTCGGCCAATACCTCCGGGTCGCTGCTGCTCTCCGCCATCGCGGTCCACGCGCTCTCCGCTTCGGCGCGCCGGCCCTG
>VBCT01000352.1 GCA_005882235.1 Betaproteobacteria bacterium | reverse complement strand
CGCTCAAGATCGACCACTCCTTCATTCGCGACATCACAACCGATCCGGAGGACGCGATGATCACGCTCGCGATCATCGGCCTCGCGCACAGCCTCAAACTCAAGGTCGTAGCCGAAGGCGTGGAAACGCAGGAGCAGCTCGAGCTGCTCGCCGCGAACGGCTGCGACGAGATCCAGGGCTATTACTTCTCGGTTCCGACGACGGCCGAGGAGTGCGAGAAGATGTTGAGGGAAAACCGCCGCCTCGCCTGAAGCGGCCTCGCGCCCCGTTGCCGAGAGGCGTATCATCGCCGCTTCGTCCGCGGCCCCTCATGAGCGCAAGCCCCCTTCTCCTGCTCAAACCGCACACCCGCGACCTCGGCGGGTTTTCAGTGCGCAGGGTCCTCCCCGGGATGCCGCACCGCATGGTTGGCCCGTTCATCTTTTTCGATCACATGGGTCCCGTGGATTTCGCGGCAGGCAGCGGCATCGACGTGCGCCCCCATCCGCACATAGGCCTGGCGACGGTCACCTATTTGTTCGAAGGCGAAATCCTGCACCGCGACAGCCTCGGCACGGTGCAGGCGATCGCGCCGGGCGATGTCAACTGGATGACCGCCGGGCGCGGCATAGTCCATTCGGAGCGCACCGCGCCGGAGCTGCGCCGCACCGGCGCGCGCCTGCAGGGCCTGCAAACCTGGGTCGCGCTCCCGAAGAAGAACGAGCTCGCCGATCCCGAGTTCAGCCATCACCCCAAGGCGACGCTGCCGCGGATTTCCGCTCCCGGCTTGGAATTGCGTGTCGTCGCGGGCAGTGCTTTCGGCAAGCGCGCTCCGGTCCGGGTCTTCGCGCCGACGCTCTTCGTCGGCGTCGAAATCGACTCGGGCCGTGCCTTCGAGCTCGACGCGGAGCACGAGGAGCGCGCCGTGTACGCTCTCGAAGGCGACGTCACGGTTGCCGGAGCGCGGCTGCCGCCGCAACACATGGCGGTCATCGGAAATCGGGATACGGTGCAGGTCAAGGCACTGACGCGCGCGCGCCTCATGCTCGTCGGAGGCACGAAGACGGACGGCGAGCGTCTCATCTGGTGGAACTTCGTCGCGAGCTCGCGCGAGCTCCTGGAGGAGGCGAAGCTTCGCTGGCGCGAGCAGCGCTTCGCGCGAGTTCCAGGGGACGACGAGTTCATCCCGCTTCCAGAGGCATAACAGGAAAGCAGCGTGCGCCGCGCGCCGACCTTCCGTTCCTCTCCGCCGAGCTCCCCCACGACCGATGCGTGATCCCACGCCCGTTCCAATTCACCTCAAGGACTACGCGCCGCCCGCCTTTCTGATCGAGACCGTCGAACTCGACGTCGAGTTGTTCGAGGATCACGCACGCGTTCGCTCCCGTCTCAAGGGTTTACGCAATCCCGGGTCGGCCGATTCCGACGCACCGCTGGTGCTCGACGCAGAGGCGCTCGAATTCGAGTGGGCGAAGCTCGACGACCGGCCGCTCGCCGCCGGCGAATACGCGCTCGGAGACGCGCATTTCGCCGTCGCGAAGGTTCCCGCGCGCTTCGTCCTGGAAACCGCATGCAGGATCACCCCGCGCAGGAACACCACGCTCACGGGCCTGTACGCGGCGGAGAACGGGTTCTTCACCCAGTGCGAGGCGGAAGGTTTCCGGCGAATAACGTACTTCATCGATCGGCCGGACGTGATGGCGAGGTATTCGGTGACGATACACGCCGACCGCGAGAAATATCCGGTGCTGCTATCGAACGGCAACCTCGTCGCAAGGGGCGATGAAGCGGGTGCCCGCCAATGGGTGAAGTGGCAGGATCCTTTCCCCAAGCCTTGTTATCTTTTCGCCATGGTCGCGGCGAAGCTGGACAAGCTCGAGGACCAATTCGTCACGCGCTCGGGCCGGCGCGTGCGCCTCGCGATCTACGTCGATCCGGGCAAGCTCGACCAGTGCGGCTTCGCCATGCAAGCGCTGAAGAAATCCATGAAGTGGGACGAGGACGAATTCGGCCTCGAGGTCGACCTCGACAATTACACGATCGTCGCCGTGGGCGACTTCAACATGGGGGCGATGGAAAACAAGGGCCTCAACGTCTTCAACACCAAGTACGTGCTCGCGCGGCCGGATACCGCCACCGACGGCGATTACCTCGGCATCGACCGCGTGATCGCGCACGAGTACTTTCACAACTGGACCGGCAACCGCGTCACCTGCCGCGATTGGTTTCAGTTGTCGCTCAAGGAAGGGCTCACCGTGTTCCGTGACCAGGAGTTCGGCGCGGACATCTACTCCCGGGCGGTCGAGCGCATCCGCGAGGTGCGCGACCTGCGCGGCGGCCAGTTCGCCGAGGACGCGGGGCCGATGGCGCATCCCGTGCGGCCGGCCTCCTACATGGAGATCAACAATTTCTACACGAGCACCGTCTACGAGAAGGGCGCGGAGGTCGTGCGCATGATCCGCACGCTGATTGGGTCGCGGAATTTCCGCAAAGGGATGGACCTGTACTTCGCGCGGCACGACGGGCAGGCGGTGACCTGCGACGATTTCGTGCGGGCGATGGCCGATGCCGCAGGCGCGGACCTCTCGCAGTTCATGCGATGGTACGACCAGGCGGGGACGCCGGTGCTGGAGGTCGCGGGCGAGTACGACGCCGACGCAAAACGCTACGTGCTCTCGGTCAAGCAGTCCTGCCCTCCCACGCCGGGACAGGAAACGAAGCTGCCCTTCCACATCCCTTTCGCGGTCGGGTTGGTCGGACCGGACGGCCGCGATCTGCTCGCCGAAGGCACGCGCGTGCTGTCGGTGAAGCGGCCCGAGGAGCGCTTCGTTTTCGAAAATATCGTGGCGAGGCCCGTTCTTTCCCCGCTGCGCAATTTTTCCGCTCCGGTGATCGTCGCGCACGATTACACCGAGGCGGAGCTCACGCATCTCATGGCGCACGACTCCGACGCCTTCAACCGCTGGGAGGCCGGTCAGCGGCTTGCGCTCGGCATCATGCTTCGCGGAATCGCGGCAGTGCAGGGCGCCCGCGCGCTCGAAGTGCCGCGCAACTTCGCCGACGCGGCCGCGCGCGTGTTGGACGATTCATCGAAGGATCCCGCGTTCGCCGCCGAAATGCTCGCCCTGCCGTCGGAGAGCTATATCGCGGAGCAGGTGAAGGTCGTCGATCCGGACGCGATCCACACGGTGCACGACGAGCTGAGGCGGCGCCTCGCCGCCGCGCTCGGGGAGGAATTGCACGCGGTCTACCGCGCGCACGGAGGTGCGGGTCCCTACTCGCCCGATGCAGTCTCGGCCGGCAGGCGTGCGCTCAAGAACTCCGCGCTCGGGCTTCTCATGGAGCTCGACGATGCCGGCACGCGCGCGCTGTGCATGAAGCAGTTCGAGACCGCGGACAACATGACCGATGCGCTCGCGGCACTTTGCCTGCTCGCCGATTGCGACTGTCCGGAGCGGGCGCGGGCGCTGGCTGCCTTCTACGACAAGTGGAAAACCGAGCCGCTCGTGGTGGACAAGTGGCTCGCGGTGCAAGCGACGACCCGGCTGCGCTCGGCACTTGCCGACGTGAAACGTCTGATGGCGCACCCGGCGTTCAGCATCAGGAACCCCAACAAGGTGTATGCGCTGATCGGCGGATTCCGCGGCAACCAGGTGCACTTCCACGCAGCCGATGGTTCGGGCTACGCGTTCCTCACCGAGCAGGTGATTGCGCTCGACGCGATCAACCCGCAGGTGGCGGCGCGCATGGCGCGCGGATTCGACCGCTGGAAAAAGTTCGACGCCGGGCGCCAGGCGCACGCGCGCGCCGCCTTGGAGCGCCTGCGCGACGCGAAGGGTATTTCGAAAGGCGTGCTCGAAATCGTCACACGGGCGCTGGCCTAGCGCCGCGCTATTTCCGGCCGCGCACCATCGCGACCTTGTCCTGCACGCGCACGTCGAATCGTGCCACGTTGACGACCATGCGCTGGTGCGTGCCGTCGCCGATCGGCTCCTTCTCGTCCGCAACCGAGACGCGGAACGTCACGGTGCGTCCTTCCACCTTCACAACCTCGACCTCCGCGCGCACGCGCATGCCCACCGGTGTCGCCGCGAAGTGGCGGATATCCAGGCGCGTGCCGAGCGACTGATGGCCTTCGGGCAACAGATGCTCGATCGCGGCGAGCGCCGCGGCCTCGATTACGTTGATCATCACCGGCGTGGCGAGCACATGCACGCGGCCGCTGCCGACGCGCGGCGCGGTGTGCTCCTCGCCCACGACCAGCTCCGAGACGCCCTTCAGGCCGGGCTTCAGATTGGCTGCAGCGTTCAACCGGTTCTCCAGCGTGCATAATAGCGCGCGGAGGAAGCATCGATGAAACCCACTCTGAAGCCGGGCCTTGCCGTCACGAGAACAATCAAGGTCGACGAGCCCCGGGTCATCAATTTCATGGGCGAGGATTGCCGCGTCTACGCCACTCCGCGCATCATCAGCGACGTCGAATACACCTGCCGCGACTTTCTTCTCGGGCACCTCGACGCCGGAGAGGATTCCGTCGGCACCAAGGTCAACTGGGAGCACGTGGGCCCCGCGCTGCTAGGCGCGGAAATCACGATCTCCATCAAGCTCACGAACGTCGATGGCCGGCGCGTGAGCTTCGAGGCGGCGGTCGACGACGGCGCCGACGCGGTCGCGCGCGGCACCCACGAGCGCTTCATCGTCGACGTGCAGAAGGTGCGCGAGCGGCTGCTCAAGAAGAAAGCGCAGCGCGCCTGACATGCGGGTCGGCCTCCTCGGCGGCGGGGTCATCGCGAGGCTCTTCCTCGAGCACGCGGGGCGAGGCGAGATGGACAATGCGGAGGTCGTCGCGATAGCCGGGCGCAGCAAGGCTTCGCGCGGCAAGGCCCTCGCACGCGAGTTCGGCGTGCCCTTCGTCGTCGGAGCGGCCAAGCTGATCGCGGCGCGCCCCGAGGTCGTCATCGAAGCCGCCTCCCACGACGCCGTGCGCGAGCACGTCGAGGTGCTGCTCTCCAACGGCGTCGCCGTCATCGTGCTCTCGGGCGGGGCGCTGTGCGACGACGAGCTGCGCGCTCGCCTCGAGCGCGCCTCGGCGAAACACCGCACGCTCCTCTACCTTCCCTCGGGCGGGATCGGGGGCCTCGACGCGCTCAAGGCCGCCTGCGCGGCCGGCGTCGATGAAGTGAGTATCGCCGTGACCAAGCCGCCGGCGGCGTGGAAAAGCATCGCCTACGTCGAGCGCATGAAAATCGATCTCGACCGCCTCGCCGGTCCGGTCACCCTGTTCGAGGGCACGGCGCGCGAAGGCGT
>VBCT01000168.1 GCA_005882235.1 Betaproteobacteria bacterium | reverse complement strand
GGGTGGCCGAGCGCGCATGCGCCGCCGTGAATGTTGACCCGGTCGTGCGGCAAGCCGTGCTCCCTCATCGCCGCCATGGTGACCACCGCGAAGGCCTCGTTGATCTCGTAGAGATCGACTTTGCCGGCGCTCCAGCCGGTCGCATCGAAGAGCTTCTTGATCGCGCCCACCGGCGCGGTCGTGAACCACCCCGGCTCCTGGGAATGCGTGCTGTGGCCGACGACCGCCGCAAGCGGCGCGAGGCCCAGTTTTCCGGCGGTGGAACGGCGCATCATGACCAGGGCCGCCGCTCCGTCCGAGATCGAGCTCGAATTCGCCGCGGTCACGGTGCCGTCCTTGCGGAACGCGGGCTTAAGTGTCGGGATCTTCTCGAAATTGGCCTTGAAGGGCTGCTCGTCCTGCTCCATGAAGCGCTCGGCCTTGCCGGTTTTCACGGCGACCGGGGTGATCTCCCAAGCAAACCAGCCGTTCCTGTTGGCGGCCTGGGCGCGCTCGAGCGATGCGATCGCGAATTTGTCCTGTTCCTCCCGGGAGAAGTTGTACTTCCCTGCACAGTCTTCGGCGAAGCTCCCCATCAATTTGCCTTTGTCGTAAGCGTCCTCCAGTCCGTCGAGGAACATGTGGTCGACGGCCTGCTGATGGCCCATGCGGTAACCGGAGCGCGCTTTCGGAAGGAGATAAGGGGCGTTGGTCATCGATTCCATGCCGCCTGCAACCATCACCTCGTTCGTGCCGGCCGCAAGCAGATCGTGGGCGAGCATCGCCGCCTTCATGCCCGAGCCGCACATCTTGTTCACGGTGGTGCAGCCAACGGAAAGCGGCAAACCCGCGCTTATGCCCGCCTGTCGCGCGGGTGCCTGACCCTGACCGGCGGGAAGAACGCAGCCCATGATCACCTCCTGCACCTGATCGGGCCTGATTCGAGCGCGCTCGACCGCGGCGCGGATCGCGGCGGCGCCGAGCTGCGGGGCGGCGAAGTCCCTGAGTTCGCCTTGAAAGGCGCCCATGGGTGTCCTTGCTGCGGAAACGATGACGACGGGATCGTTCAACATGTCGGTGTCCTTGAATGTTTCAGGTAAAGATCGAAGGCCTTCAGGACGTCTCGGAAAACAGCTCCCGCCCGATCAGCCAGCGGCGGATCTCGGACGTTCCCGCGCCGATCTCGTAGAGCTTCGCGTCGCGCCACAGGCGCCCGGTCGGGTAATCGTTGATGTAGCCGTTGCCGCCGAGACACTGGATCGCCTCGCCCGCCATCCAGGTCGCTTTTTCGGCGGCGTAGAGAATGGCGCCGGCTGCGTCCTTGCGCGTGGTCTCGCCGCGGTCGCAGGCTTGGCCGACCGCATACACGTAGGCGCGACAGGCGTTCAGGGTCGTGTACATGTCGGCGAGTTTTCCCTGCATCAGCTGGAACTCGCCGATCGGCTGGCCGAACTGCTTGCGCTCATGGAGGTACGGGACGACCACATCCATGCACGCCTGCATAATGCCGAGGGGCCCGCCTGCGAGCACCGCGCGCTCGTAGTCGAGGCCCGACATCAAGACCTTTACCCCGCGTCCCGCCTCCGACAGTATGTTTTCCTCCGGCACCTCGCAGTCCTGGAACACGAGCTCGCAGGTGTTCGAGCCGCGCATGCCCAGCTTGTCGAGCTTTTGCGCAGTTGAAAAGCCCTTGAAGCCTTTCTCGACGATAAAGGCCGTGATGCCCCCCGTTCCAGAATCGGCGTCCGTCTTGGCGTAGACCACGAGCACGTCGGCGTCCGGGCCGTTGGTGATCCACATCTTGCTGCCGTTCAGGACGAACTTGCCCTTGCGATATTCGGCGCGGGTTTTCATCGAGACCACGTCCGAGCCGGAACCGGGCTCGGACATGGCGAGCGCGCCTGTCCAATCGCCTGCGACGAGCTTCGGCAGGTATTTGCGCTTCTGAGTCTCGGTCCCGTTCCGGCGGATCTGGTTGACGCAGAGATTGGAGTGCGCGCCGTAGGACAGGCCCACCGATGCCGAAGCCCGGCTGATTTCCTCCATCGCGACGATATGCGCCGCGTAACCCATCATGGTGCCGCCGTAGGCTTCCTCCACGGTGACGCCGAGAAGCCCGAGCGCGCCCATCTTCCTCCACAGATCGGAGGGAAACTGGTTCGAGCGGTCGATTTCGGCGGCGCGCGGCGCGAGCTCCGCTTGAGCGAAGCCGCGCACGGCGGCACGCAGCATGTCGATGTCCTCGCCGAGGGCGAAGCGCAGCCCCGGCAACTCGATCGCCGGGGTGCCGCCGGAGAGGTTGCGGGGTCGATCCATTCGAGGCTTCCGGGGGGAGGGGAAGACTTTACTTTACGTTTACGTAAACGTCAATCATGGACATCAAGGCTGCCGCGCCCGGGCGGGGGGCCTACGGCGCCTTGCGCCCACGAGGATCTTGCGCGACTGGCGCTCGAACGCGCGGATCTCGGAGAGCACCTCCTCGATCTCTTCGCGCTGGCGCTCGAGCTGCTCGCGGCGGGCGGCGAGCGCGGCGACGAACTTCTCCAGCTGGGGCCGCTCGTCCGGTGCGGAATCGTAGAGCTCCAGCATCTCGTGTACCTCGGCGAGGGAGAAGCCGAGCCGCTTCCCGCGGAGGATCAGCTTCAGCCGTACCCAGTCGCGCTTGGAATAGACGCGCCGCGTGCCGTCGCGACCCGGGCTGAGCAGGCCTTCGTCCTCGTAGAAGCGGATCGCGCGATGGGTCACGTCGAACTCGCGCGCGAGCTCGGCGATGCTGTAGGTCTCTGCGGGCTCGTTCATCGGCGAAATGCTGGAGCGCTGTCTGACGGTTTTGTGGCGGGCGGCGCCATAATCTGCGAGAATTCGCACCTTTCGCCGCGGGAAGCCGGAATTCTACTCCGACCTTCTCGCGCCATCCAAAGCGCGTGACCCCCGAATCCATCCTGGAGTATCCGCACCCCGCGCCGCCCGCGCCCGGCGAAACCCTGCAGGTCGCGCCCGGAATGCACTGGCTGCGCATGCCCCTGCCGTTTGCGCTCGACCACATCAATCTCTGGCTGCTCGAAGACGAGCTAAACGGAAATGCGGGCTGGACCTTCATCGACTGCGGCATCGGCGACGGCGCCACGCGCGCGCTGTGGGAACGCATCTTCGCCGGACCCATCGCGGGGCGCCCGGTCAGGCGCCTCGTCGTCACGCACCATCATCCCGACCACGCGGGTCTGGCCTGGTGGCTGGTCGAGCGCACCGGCGCCGAATTCTGGATGCCGCAGGCCGAGTATTTCGCCGCGCACGCGATGCGCGAAGGAAGCGCGGGTTTCGGCTTCGACAACGTGGTGGCGATGTTCGTGCGCAACGGACTCGCCGGTGAAAAGCTCGAGCTGATGAAGCAGCGCCGAACCAATTATCGCAGCCGCGTGCCCGGGTTTCCCTCCGGGTACAGGCGCTTGATGGACGCGCAGACGCATCGCATAGGCGGGCGCGACTGGAGAGTCATCATGGGGTACGGTCACGCTCCCGAGCACGCCGCGCTTTACTGCGAGGAGCTCGGCGTCCTCATCTCCGGCGACATGGTACTCCCCAGGATTTCGACCAACGTCAGCGTTTGGGCGAACGAGCCGGAGGGAAACCCGCTCGCGCTTTTCCTCGACTCCTTATCCCGCTACGCCGGATTGCCTGCGACCACGCTCACGCTGCCCTCGCACGGCCTGCCCTTCCGGGGCCTTCGCGAACGCATTGAGCAGCTAAAGGAGCATCACCGCCTGCGCCTCGCCGAGCTGCACGAAGCCTGCGAGACGCCCAAGGCCGCGGCGGACGTGCTCGATACGCTTTTTCGCCGCAAGCTCGACACGCACCAGCTTTTCTTCGCCATGGGCGAGGCGATGGCCCACCTCCACCTCCTCCACTTCGACGGGCGCCTGAAGCGCTCAGTCGGCGCCGACGGCGTGGTTCGCTACGCTCAAAACTAGCGACATGCCCGCAACGCAGTCCTCACCCGATTCCGCCCAGAGCGCGAAAGTATTCGCAGAGGTCGCGGAGCGCTCCGGCCGCCTCATGGGGGAGTTTCTCCAGCGCCAAGCCGGCGACCACGGGGTCGCCACCAGCGACGAGCTCGGAATCGCCCGCGCGTTCATGGACCTCACCGCGCGCATGCTGGCCGATCCCTGGAAGCTCGCGGAAATGCAGACGCGGATGTTCTGGGACCACGTCGCTCTCTGGCAGTCGAGCCTGCTGCGCATGCTGGGAAAGGAAGCCCCGCCGGTCGCCGAGCCCGGCGAGGGGGACAACCGTTTTCGCAACGCCGACTGGCAGGACCAGTTCCTGTTCGACTACATCAAACAGTCCTACTTGATCGCTGCACGCCACATGCACGACACCGTATCGTCCGTCGAGGGCTTGCCGGAGGAGACGCAGAAGAAGGTGAATTTCTACACGCGCCAATACATCGACGCGCTGTCTCCGTCGAACTTCGCTCTCAGCAACCCCGAGGTCTTGCGCGAGACTTTGCAGTCCGGCGGGCAGAATTTGGTCCGGGGCTTGAACAACCTCCTGGCCGACATCGAGCGCGGCGGCATCCGCATGGCGGACGAAAAGGCGTTCAAGCTCGGCGTGAACGTCGCCACTACTCCCGGCAAGGTGGTTTTCCAGAACGACCTGATGCAGCTTATCCAGTATGCCCCGGGCACCGACACGGTGTTCAGGCGGCCGCTTCTCGTGATCCCGCCGTGGATCAACAAGTATTACATCCTCGATCTGCGCGAGAGGAATTCCTTCGTCCGTTGGGCCGTCGACCAGGGCCACACCGTGTTCGTGATCTCCTGGGTCAATCCGGACGGGCGCTTTGCCGGCAAGACATTCGAGAATTACATGTTCGAAGGGCCGCTTGCGGCGCTCGATGCGATCGGCCAGGCGACCGGCGAGAACGAGGTCAACATCATCGGTTACTGCCTCGGAGGAACGCTTCTCGGCGCCACCCTCGCGTGGATGGCGGAGAAAGGCGACGCGCACGCGGCCTCGGCCACGTTCCTCGCGTCGCTGCTCGATTTTTCCATCCCCGGCGAGCTCGGGGTGTTCATCGACGAAGCTCAGGTGCAGAATCTGGAACGCCGCATGCAGGAGCGCGGCTACCTCGAGGGCTCCGAGATGGCGGCCACCTTCAACATGCTGCGCGCGAACGACCTAGTGTGGTCGTTCGTCGTCAACAACTACCTGCTCGGGAGGGATCCCTTCCCGTTCGATCTCCTCTACTGGAATTCAGATTCCACGCGCATGCCCGCAAAGATGCACAGCTTCTACCTGCGCAACATGTACCTCGCCAACCGGCTCAAGGATCGCGGCGGCATCGCGCTCGGCGGCGTGCCGATCGACCTCAGGAAGATCGTGATACCGGCGTACTTCGTTTCCACTCTCGAGGACCACATCGCGCCCTGGGAATCCACCTACAAGGGCGCCCGCCTCCTCTCCGGGCCTACGCGGTTCGTGCTCGGAGGCTCGGGGCATATTGCCGGCATCGTGAATCCGCCGTCGGCGAAAAAATACGGCTACTGGACCGGATCCGAGCTCCCCGAATCGGCCGACGAATGGCAGGCAGGGGCGAGCCGGAACGAAGGTTCGTGGTGGATCGACTGGCAGGCCTGGATAACCGGCCTGAACGGGCCCGACCGGGTGCCGGCCCGCGTTCCGGGCGCGGGGACACTGCAAGCGCTCGAGGACGCTCCCGGGTCCTATGTGAGCGTTCCCGCCTGAGCAGCCTGCCCCCGGGGAGAATTATCCGGCGGAGCGACCGAGCCCCTCGCGGAATCGCCGGAGATACCCCAAACCCTCGATGGCGCGGCTGCCGTACCACGCGGTCATCTCTCCGTCGATGAGAGCGATCCTTTTCTTCGCAAGCAAGGGCTCGGCGCGCAGCTCCGCGACGTGTCGTTCGCGGAACGAATACGGCTCGCTCGACAGCAGCACCGCGTCGGCTCCGTCGAGCACGCCGCTGTCGAGCCGGATCTCGGGGTAGCGAGCGCTGCACACCGCCGGGACGGTTTCCCATTTTACGAGGGCGAGCATCCGCGAAACGTAGGTATCGCGCGACACCGTCATCCAGGGATTTTTCCATATCAGGTAGAGCACGCGATCGAGCGGAAACCTGCGCGCCGCCGACTGCAGCGTCGCGTACGCTGCTTCGAATTCGCCGCACAGTGCCTCGGCTTGGTCCTCCCGCCCGAATATTCCGCCGATCAGCCGGTATAGCGCCAGGTTGTCGATGGGCGCGAGCGGGTGCGTGACGATCAGCTCGGGAACGAACCCAGCGATCGCGCGTGCGTCCTCCTCCCTGTTCTCGTCGATATTGAGGATGACGTGGGTAGCGCGCAGCGCGCGCAGCTTGCCGAGATCGACATCTTTGGTGCCGCCGAGTTTGGGGATCCGGCGAACGACCTCGCGGGGATGGACGCAGAAGCCGGTTCGCCCCACGAGTTGCTCCGCGAGGCCGAGATCGCACACGAGCTCCGTGATGCTGGGCACCAGGCTCACGATGCGCGCCTCGCGGCGCACCGGGGTGTGCCGCGTTCCCGCGGCGTCGACGAGTCTCGCCTCTGGCCCGCTCACGAAGGGAGACCGCGCGCCTTTCGCGGCGCGCGCGCGAACAGCCGGTCGAACAGCCAGCGCGGCAGGTGGCGAAGCGCAAAGGAAACGAGCGCCATCTGCCAGGGAATGACCGTGAAGCGGCGCCTTCTGGCGATGACTCGGGCAAAACGCCGGGCCGCTTCGTCCGCGTCGATGATGAACGGCATTCGGTAGCGGTTCGACGCCGTCATCGCGGTACGGATATAGCCGGGACAGATCGTGACCACAGCCACGCCCGAGCCGCGAAGCTCCACGCGTAGACTCTCCAGATACGTGATTGCTGCCGATTTGGAAGCGCTGTAAGCGCCTCCGCCGGGCAGCCCGCGAAAGCCGGCGACGCTCGCGATGCCGACCAGCGTGCCGCTGCCGCGCGCGCGCATGGGCAGAACAAACGGCTGAAACGTCGCGGCCATTCCGAACACGTTGGTGTCCATGATCTTGCGGAAGGCGGGAAGGTCCTCCGAACTCTCGGTGGAGGTGCCGACGCTGATGCCCGCATTCGCAATCACGATGTCGGGCACTCCGAACCGCTCCGTGAAATCAGCCGCCGCGGCTCGCAGGCTCGCGGCGTCGGTCACGTCCACTTGATAGCAGGACCCGCCGCAGAGCAAGCTGGAGAAGAGCGCCTGTGTCGGGACCAGCCGTCTTGCGCACAGGCCGAGCACCGCCCCCCGGCGCGCGTAGTGCGCCGCGAGCGCGGCGCCGATCCCGCTCGATGCGCCAGTGATGAAGACCTTGGGGTCGGTTGACACCGGACGGCAGGGCGCGGGGCGCTTATCGGAAGCGCTCTTCGCGCGCGAGCTTCACCAGATGGTCGACCACCTGGATGACCTGTTCGGTGCCGCCCGCCAGGCGTGCCGAGGTAAGGAACTTGCCGTCGACGATGAATGTCGGCACCGCGCGCACGTCGTAGGCCTTGAGGAGCTCGCGCGCCTGCGCGACCCTGGCCGCGACTCCCGACGAGCCGTAGACCTCCACGAACCTCTGCCGCTCGATGCCGTTGCGCGCCACCCAATCGGCCATGATCTTCTCGTCATTGAGCTTTACGTTTTCGAAGTGAAAATGGTCGTAGACCTGCCAGTGAAGCCGGTCGGCCTGTCCGAGCGTTTCCAGGGCATAGAACAGCTTCGCGAAGGGTTCCCATGCTTCCGTGGAAAGCGCGGGAACGCGACGGATCGCGACATATTCGGACGCCCTGCCCAGCCACCGGGTGAGAAACGGCTGGGTTTCATAGCAGACCGGGCAGCCATAGTAGAAGAATTCGATCACCTCGATGCGTCCGTCCGCGGCGACCGGACGCTGCGGTTCGATGCGCTGAAATTCGCGCCCCGGCTGGGTCTGGGCCGACGCGGCGCCGGCGAGCAGAACGAACACCGACGCGAACAGCCATTTCTGCAAGCAGCCCCGCGGTTCCATTGGCCCGGGCGCAAGCCCCGCCACGCTAGGGCTTTGCTTTTGCGAGTTGCTTGCGCGTTTCCCCAATGAGAAAGTCGGCGGTGGCGAGCATCGCCTTGCGAGACGTGCTCGCGACGACGAGGTAGCGGCCCTGCACGGTCAGAGTCGGTACTCCGTCGAGTCGGTACGCGCGGCCCATCTGCGACGCGCGGCGCAGTTTGCTTTCGACCGTGAACGAGTGGAAAGCCGCGTCGTACTTGGCCATGTCCACGTTCTGCTTGGCGAGCCAGTCCGCCGCCCATTTGGCGAAGGCATCGCCGCGCAGCCTCACGCCGCCCTGCTGGTGGATGGTGTCGAACAAGGGTCGATGCAGCCGCTCGAGCTCTCCGATG
>VBCT01000167.1 GCA_005882235.1 Betaproteobacteria bacterium | reverse complement strand
CGACCACGAAGCCCATACCGGCCGCGTCGAGCAATGCCTGCAGCACCGTGAAGTGTTCACGAGCGGCATCGTCGAGATAGTCGGCCAGTTTCGGCGCAGCTTCTACCAGATGCTGAAGACGGGGATTCTTGCTGTCCAGCGTGCGCAGCGGATTGGAGTGCAGGCGGCGGCGGGCGTCTTCGTCCAATTGATCCAGGTGCGCTTCGAAGTACTTCACCAGATCGACTCGGTGCCGCGCCCGCGCTTCGGCGTCGCCTATGGAGTTGATATGTAGTTCCACGTCGGCGATGCCGAGCTGCTTCCACAAACGGGCGAGCATGACGATTTGCTCGGCATCGACATCCGGCCCAGCGAAACCCAGAGCCTCGACGTCGATCTGATGGAATTGCCGATATCGTCCCTTCTGGGGCCGCTCATAACGGAACATTGGGCCGCTGGTCCAGACTTTCTTTGGCCCATCGTAGAGCAAACTATGCTCGATTGCCGCACGCACGATGCCGGCAGTCGCTTCCGGGCGCAGTGTGAGACTGTCGCCGTTGCGGTCGGGAAAGGTGTACATCTCCTTCTCGACGATGTCGGTAGCCTCGCCGATGGAGCGGCTGAACAGCTGGGTCGCCTCGACCACGGGCAAGCGCATGTTCCCATAGCCGTGGTCGGCAAGCAGGCTGGCGACTGCGCTATCGAGAAAAATCCAAGATTTCGCCTCCTCCGGCAAGATATCGTTCATCCCGCGGATGGCCTGAATATTCTTGTTCATGACGCTTCTTGGCGGCAGCGCCAGCCGCCGTTAAGAGATCTAGTGAGTTGCCCGGATGGGAATGGTCTTGTCGTTGCCTGCTTCGCCATCGCTGCCCTGACTCTTCTTTTGCGGCGCGTCGCGGCGCAAGCGCCCGCCTTCCCCATAGGTCGCGCGGACGTACTCCTCGACCAGTTGCTGGAATTCCTCGGCGATCCGCTCGCCTTTCAGAGTAACAGTCTTGACTCCGTCCACGTAGACCGGCGCGACCGGGCGCTCACCGGACCCGGGCAGGCTGATGCCGATATTGGCGTGCTTGCTTTCGCCGGGCCCGTTGACGACGCAGCCCATGACCGCGACGTGCATGTCTTCGACTCCGGGATAGCGCTCGCGCCACTGCGGCATCTGCTCGCGCAGGAAGCGCTGGATCTTTTCGGCCAGCTCCTGGAAATAGGTGCTGGTGGTGCGGCCGCAACCCGGGCAAGCGATCACCATCGGCGAGAACGAGCGCAAACCCATCGTCTGGAGCAGCTCCTGAGCGACGACGACCTCGCGGGTCCGGTCTCCGCCGGGCTCGGGGGTGAGCGAGATGCGAATCGTGTCGCCGATGCCCTCCTGCAGCAAGACCCCGAGCGCGGCGGTGGAAGCCACGATGCCTTTTGTTCCCATCCCCGCCTCGGTGAGCCCGAGGTGCAGCGGATAGTCGCAGCGGCGGGCAAGCTCCCGGTACACGGCGATCAGATCCTGGACGCCGCTCACTTTGCACGAGAGCACGATGCGATTTCCGGCCAGACCCAAGCTTTCAGCGCGCGCCGCCGATTCGAGCGCCGAGGCGACCAGCGCCTGCCGCGTTACGGTGTCGGAATCGACAGGTTCTGCGGTGCGTGCGTTCTCATCCATGAGCCGCGCAAGCAGCTCCTGATCGAGGCTGCCCCAGTTGACGCCGATTCTCACGGGCTTGTCGTAGCGGCAGGCCATCTCGATCAGCGTCGCGAATTGCTCGTCGCGCTTGGCGCCCCGCCCGACATTGCCCGGGTTGATCCGGTACTTTGCGAGCGCCCGCGCGCAATCGGGGTGCTCGGCGAGGAGCTTGTGCCCATTGAAATGGAAATCGCCCACCAGGGGCACGTCGCAACCCATGGCGTCCAGGCGCTCGCGGATGCGCGGGACCTGCGCCGCCGCCTCAGCGGTGTTGACGGTGACACGCACGATTTCTGAACCGGCACGGGCAAGCTCGACTACCTGGGTCGCGGTGCCGTGGAGATCGGCGGTATCGGTGTTGGTCATAGACTGCACTAAGACCGGCGCGCCTCCCCCGATCAGCGCGTGTCCGACGCGAACCTGTCGCGTCTTGTGCCTGGAAATATTCGTCATCGGTCGTTCAATTCAGTGTCAGTCGCGCGACCTCGATCTGGATGTAGGGTTTCAGATCGACGGGCTTGTCGTTGTAGATGAGCCGCACGGCCGCCCCGCTGCCGATCACAAGGGACAAAGGGCGCCGCCCGATGACCACCCTGCGGCTCCCGGCGGGGTTCAGTTGCGACATTAGCGTCTTGCCGTCCCGGTCCCTGATCTCGACCCAGGATTCGCGGTCGAACTCGAGCCGAATCCGCCCTTCGCCTCCGCCGCCAGCCGAGGGCTGCTGCGCCTCTGGGGCGGGAGTCTCCGCCACACCGGTCGAAGGCGCCGCCGGAGCCGCCGGAACCTCCATTTCCGCACGCGGCGCGGCGGGCTGTACCGCGGGAGGCGCCTTGGATTCCTTCTGCGGGGGAGGCGTATTCGACGCGAATCTCGCCCAAGGGACAGCCCCCGCGCGCCACTCGTAGAGTATTCCGGCCACGACGATGAGGGCGAGGACCGAGAGAGCCAGGTAGGCTCGGGTGCCGCGCTTGCCGCTAGGTACGAAAGGGATGCCCTTGTCGCGCAGATCGAGGTCTATCTCCCCGGGCACATAGCGCTGCTCGAGCTCATCGAGCAAGGGCTGCGGGTCCGTCTCGAGCAGCTTGGCGTAGCCGCGCACCATCCCGCGGACGAACGTCGCTCCCGGCAGCTTGTCGAACTCCTCGGCTTCGAGCGCCTCGATCTGGCGCGCGCCGTACTTGAGCCGTTGCGCGACGTCCGCGAGCGAGAGCTTGCGCTCGGCGCGCAGCTGAGCGAGCATCCGCCCGGGTCCGGCCTTGGCGGAAGGCACACCGGATTCAGCCGTCTCGTTCATTCGAACCGCCCTTTCTGCAGTTCCTGGTACTCCTTCGATCCGGGGAAGCGCCGACGCAGCTGGTTGGCGTAGCTCGTCACGGATGAGGAGTCTCCCAGTTTGCGTTCAATCCGCAGTGCAAGCCACAAGGATTCCGCCGTCGGTTCGGTGACCTTGTTGTAACGACCCACAAGGTTGCGCGCGCCGTCGAGTTCCCCGCGCCGGTACTTGAGCTGCGCGAAATTGATCAACGCCGGATAGTAATTCGGATCCAGCCGCAGTGCGCGGTCGAGGTAATCGTAGGCGTCGCGTTCATTGTTCTTGCGCATCGCACACACCGCCGCCATCGCATAAGACTTTTGCGGCGTAGCGTAAAGAGGGTGTCGCACCGCCATCAGAAAATATCGGATCGCCTCTTCCTCGCGCTTGTTTTCGCATAGAAACCACGCGTAGTTGTGATTGGTGTCCGGATCGTTGGGATTGAATCTCAGCGAACGCTCGAACGCCTCCTCCGCCAGGTCCTTTTCGCGCAGGTCGCCGTACACGAGGCCGAGCACGTTGTAAGCGGGCGCGTAAGCCGAGTCGGCCGCGATCGCGATGCGCGCTTCGGCGAGAGCCACGCCGAGGTTTCCCCGCTGATAGTAGGCACCGGCCAGTTCCGTATGAATGCGCGCGCGCTCCCGGCCGCCGGCCACTTCCCCGATGATGGCTCCGCTATCGGTCTGGCCGGGCAGGTCCCCCGAGAGCGGTCCCCCGGCGCAGCCGAAAAGCACCGCGGCGCAGGCGAAGCCAGTCGCGGCGTCCCGCGATCGATTCAAGAGCCCGTCCCTTCCAGGCGCGCCGGCCTTCGCGTGCGGTCATGGATCTTTCCGGCGAGTTGTCCGCACGCGGCGTCGATTTCGTCCCCGCGCGTCTTACGCGTGGTTGTGACGACGCCGGATGCGCTGAGCAGCTCGCTGAACCGTTCGATCACCCGGCGCGGCGAGCGCACGAATCCCGAGTTCGGGAACGGATTGAACGGAATCAGGTTGATCTTGCACGGCACCCGCGAAACCAAATCTATGAGCTGGCGTGCGTGCTCGTCGGTGTCGTTGACGCCTTCGAGCATGACGTATTCGAAGGTAATGAAGTCGCGCGGCGCGCGTTCGAGGTACCGCCGGCACGCGGCCAGCAACTCGGCGAGCGGGTACTTGCGGTTGATCGGCATGAGCGTGTCGCGCAGCGCGTCGTTCGGCGCGTGCAAGGATACCGCAAGCGCCACCGGGCATTCCGCGGCCAGGCGGTCGATCATCGGCACGATGCCGGACGTGGAGAGCGTCACGCGGCGTCGCGACAGCCCGTAGGCGTCCTCGTCGATCATCAGCTTGAGCGCCGAGACGGTATTGTCGAAGTTGAGCAGGGGCTCGCCCATCCCCATCAGCACGACGTTGCTGATGACGCGTTCGCCGCCTGCTGCCGCGCCGAGCTCGCGGTTGGCAAGCCAGAGCTGTCCGACGATCTCGGACACCGAGAGATTGCGGTTGAATCCCTGCCTGCCGGTCGAGCAGAACTGGCAGGCAAGAGTGCAACCCGCCTGGGTGGAGATGCACAAGGTGCCACGGTTGGTTTCGGGTATGAACACCGCCTCGACCGCATTGCCGTTACCTACGTCGAGCAGCCACTTGCGAGTCCCGTCCCGGGCCAAGCTGTCGCTCACGATTCGCGGTGGCGAAACGCACGCGGTCCGCAGGAGCTTCTCGCGCAGCGGTTTTGCGATGTCGCTCATCCGCGCAAAATCCGCTTCACCGAGACGGTGTATCCAGCGCTTGACCTGTCGCGCCCGGAACGGCTTCTCTTCGAGGCTCGCAACGAAGGCGGCGAGCCCTTCGGCGTCCAGGTCGAGAAGATTGATGCTCATTTAACGGGAAAAGATCTCGGATGCGGAGAAAAAGTAGGCGATCTCGGTGCGCGCGGTATCGGGCCCGTCGGAACCGTGCACCGCGTTCGCATCGATGCTCCCGGCAAAATCGGCGCGGATCGTGCCCTTTTTCGCCTTCTTCGGATCGGTCGAACCCATCAGCTCGCGGTTCTTCGCAATGGCGTCCTCGCCCTCCAGAACCTGCACCATGATCGGCCCGGAGATCATGAATCTGACCAGATCGCGGAAAAACGGACGCTCGCGATGCACCGCGTAGAAGCCTTCGGCCTCCTTCTGCGACAGATAGCGCATGCGCGCCGCCACGATGTTCAGGCCGGCCTGCTCGAACTTAGAGTAGATTTGTCCGATGGCGTTTTTCGCCACCGCATCCGGTTTGACGATGGACAAGGTTCGCTCTACAGCCATGCAAGATCTCCGGTTGGAATTCTGGAAGCGGCACGAGAAACTCGCCTAACGTTTTATTTTATCAGGCTTTTGCCGGAGTGTCGCGCGCGGGCCAGGACTCGTCGGCGGTTCGTCTGCGAGCGGCGGAAGACGATCCGGGACCGAGGAAAACATGTCAGCGTTCTGTAAGTCTAGCATCAGGTTATTGCAAGCCTGACCCGCGTACAGTTTCATGCGTAGTCTCTTTCCTCCTCTGTGGCGTGGGGGCGCGGCTCGCGCTCCCACGCACTTTTTTCCGGGATGTCCGTGTGCCCAGCTCAAGAACCCGGGGCCCGTCCGCGTGCTATCCTGAACTTCGAACAAGTTCAACCACTTGTCATGCGAGTTCTGATAGTCGAAGACGACAATGCGTTGGCGGACGGGCTGATGCGCACGTTGCGACAGTCGGGCTACGCCGTGGATCACGCGGAATCGGGCGAGCTTGCGTTGCGGGCCTGCGCGGAAGAACACTATGACCTCGTCGTGCTCGACGTCAGTCTTCCGGGCATCGACGGGTTCGAAGTGTTGCGCCAGCTGCGCCGCGACAATCATTCCGGCAGCATCCTCATCCTGACCGCCCACGACGCCGAGGCGGACCGCGTGCGCGGCCTCGATCTCGGAGCGGACGACTACGTCGCCAAACCGTTCTCGCTTCCGGAACTCGAAGCGCGGGTGAGAGCGCTTATCCGGCGCAGCCAAGCGGTAAAGAGCCCCAAGCTGCGCTTCGGCCGCTTGAGCGTCGATACAGTGGCGCGACGGGCGAGCATAGGGCCGGACCTTCTCGACCTCACCCCGCGCGAGTGGGCGGTGCTCGAATACCTGCTCATGCGGGTCGGGCAGGTGGTCAGCAAGGAGCACATGCTGCAGGCCATGTGCAGCTGGGACGACTCGCTGACCCACAACGCCATCGAAGTGTATATCTCGCGGCTGCGCTCCAAGCTCCACGACGCAGGAATCAGGATTCGCACGGTGCGAGGATTCGGCTACATGGTCGAAGATCCGGATGCAGTCTAGCCTTCGCCGGCATCTCACCTATTGGCTGATCGGCCCGTTGCTGTTGCTGGTTGTGGCGGGAAGCTTCGTTTCCTATCGCATCGCGCTCGATGCGGCGACCAAGGCCTACGACAGCGCGCTTCTCGATCCGGTCCTTGCGATTGCCAGTCACCTTCGCCGCACCGGCAGCCGGCTCGAGCTCGACCTGCCTTCGATCGCGATCGAAGCGCTGCGCATCGATACCGAGGACCGTGTCTACTATCAGGTCTTGGGTCCCAATAGCGAGCTGATCGCCGGGACGCCGCGGCTGCCCGCGCCTCCCGAGCGCCTGGCTCCGGAGGAACATGTCTTCTACGACGCAAAGCTCGAGGGCGAGCGCGTGCGCGTCGCGGCCCGCGCGGTCGAAGTCGAGACCGGAACCGCGATCGTCCAGGTTGCAGAGACGCTGGTGAAGAGAGACAAGCTCGTGCTGGAGCTCCTGGTTGCCTCGACGGTGCCCCAGGTTCTGATCGCGTTCGTCGCGGTCGCTCTTTTCTGGCTCGGCATCGGCCAGGGACTCAGGCCCCTGGATCGCCTTCGCGACGAGATCGCGGCACGTTCTCCGCGCGACCTTCGCCCTGTGTCGGAGCAAGACAAGCCGCAGGAGGTGCGCTCGCTCGTAAGCGCGCTCAACCGGCTGCTCTCCCGGCTGAACGCGGCAATCGAATCGCAGCAGCGCTTCATCGCCAACGCGGCGCACCAGCTGCGAACACCTCTTGCCGGACTCAAGACTCACGCGGAGCTCGCGCGCCGCCAGCCTTCGACTGCGGAACTGAGTTCCCTTCTGGATATGATCGCAGGAGAGACTCAGCGAACGAGCCACCTCGTCAACCAGCTGCTGACTCTGGCCCGCGCGGAACCGGGAGAAGCGGCGAGCGGCGGCCAGCCCGTCAACCTGCACGAGCTCATCAGCCGCGATCTGCGCGATTGGGTGCAGCGTGCCGTCGGGAAAAACATCGATCTCGGCTTCGAGCTCGATGATGCATGGACCCTGGGTGAACCTCTTCTGCTGCGCGAACTGGTCGCGAACCTGCTCGACAACGCGCTTGCGTACACCCAGGCGGGCGGCAGCGTCACGGTGCGCACGGGAGTACGCGACGGCGAGTCGGT
>VBCT01000166.1 GCA_005882235.1 Betaproteobacteria bacterium | reverse complement strand
GCAACAGCAGGCTCAGAAACGATCGCGGATAGTAGCGCTGGGGGAAATCGAGCCCGATCCTCATGGCCCGCTATAATGCCGCAGTTTTGCGCATCGTGAACTTGCTCTCCCGTCCCGTCGACCCGAAATGACCGGCTTTTCGCGCGTCACCATCATCGCCGCCGTGGCGCGCAACGGCGTCATCGGCCACCGCAACCGGATGCCCTGGCACCTGCCGGAGGACTTGAGGCGTTTCAGGCAACTCACGCTTGGGCACGCGGTGATCATGGGTCGCCGGACGTTTGAATCGATCGGCTGGCCCCTTGCCGGACGAGACAACATCGTGGTCACCCGCTCGCCCGATTGGACCCGCTCGGGTTGCCACGCCACCCCCTCGCTCGAAGCCGCTCTCGCAGCGGTACGCGAGCCCCAGGACGCATTCGTCATCGGGGGGGCGCAGATCTACGCGCTCGCTCTTCCGATCGCCTCCCGCCTCTACATGACCGAGCTCGAGCGCGACTTCGAGGGCGACGCATTTTTCCCGGAGTTCGACCGTTCACGATGGCGCGAGGCTTCGCGCGAATCTCGCGTTCTCGACGGGGCGGGAGGCTTCAGCTACCACTTCGTCGCGTACGCTCCCCGCGCCTGACTTCGCGCCGCGTTGGGGCTTTCGGCGTGTCGCCTCTTATTCGGGCGGACCGGCCTGCGCCGAGGTCACCAAGCCCTGAACGAAGATCGGGAGAAATCGCGGCAAAAAACTTGATGAAGCGATCAGGCTTTCACCTTGTCCCCAACGACGACGCAGTTACGCCCCGACCGCTTGGCTTGATACAGGGCAGCGTCTGCGGCTCGCAGCACCTCCTGCCCACTCTCGCCGTGATCGGGAAATATGGCGATGCCCACCGATATCGTGATGGGTCCGACTCGCCGGCCCTCGTATTCGATCTCGAGATTCTGCACCTCCCGGCGGAGCTTTTCGGCTCGCTCCCAGACCGTTCCCTGCTGGGCCGGAGCCATGACCAGAACGAACTCTTCGCCGCCATAGCGGGAGACGATATCCTCGCCCCGCGCAGCGGACAGCATGTACTGGCCTATTGCACGCAACACCGCGTCCCCCGCCGCGTGGCCGAGCGTGTCGTTGAAGCGCTTGAAGTTGTCGATGTCGATCATCATTACGCCGAAGGGCAGGGCGCTGCGCCGGGCGCGGCTCTCTTCCCGGCCGAGCGACTCCTCGAGGTAGCGGCGGTTATGGAGGCCGGTCAGCCCGTCATGTACGACCTGGTCCTTCAAGCGCAGGTTTGCCTGCGTCAGTTCCCGCTCCGCCAATAGCCGCTTTTTGATCTCCTGGTCCAGCGCGGCTCTCACCACTTCGAGCTGCGCGTCGCGCTGGGCGATGCCACGACCCAGCTGGGCGTTCAGCCGTTCGAGATTGGCCGTGTGCCGGTGGAGCTTCCGGGCGATCGGGCGCAGGAACGAGTCGATGGATTTATCCTCCGAATGCGCCTCGAGGGGCGGTGCACTCTGCGCAGAAAGAGCCGCGTCGACGACGGCGAGAAGCGTCTCGGGGTTGACAGGCTTGGCGATGAAAGACGCGCCAAAGGTGGTTGCCAAGGCCTCAGCCTCGGCCGCGATGTGAGCGGCGGCCCGAAACACGATCCGCGGCTGGACCGAGTTCGGTTCCGAGCGCAGATTGAGGACGAACTGGCAACCGTCCATGCCAGAGGTGAGTATGTCGATGATCACCAAGTCGGGTCTTTCGGAGCGAACGATCCGCAGCGCTTCCTCGCCGTTCCGAGCCTCCACGACACGATGCCCCCGGTCCCCGAGCAGTGTCGCAACGAAGCGCAGATTGACGGGTCTGTCCTCGACGATAAGAATCGTGGCCACGAACCTCCCGATTTTCACCCGATGCCCAGGGACCCCCTTCGGGCCGTCCCTGACAGGGAGTGCGAATTGGGTAAATTATGCCCCCGTCATGCGTCAATTCAGGTAACGAATATTTCACAAAGGGTGAGCCGAAAGGAGGGGGTCGGAAGCGGTCGCGGGCCCTCCCCGGACGGGCGCGCGGAACATGGAGGAGAAGCCGCAAACCCCGGCTGTCATCCCCCTGGACGTGTGTCCGACAGACGAACGATGCCGGCTTGGCGAATGGGCTCCGCTTACGGCCGCATCATCGCCTGCCATTGAACCACTTGAGCGCAGACGCCTCGTCTCGAAAGCTCTGAACGTTGACGCCGTGCTGGCGCCCTATCAATTCGATGTACTGATGGGAGATGCCCAGCTCTTCGGAATCTCCCAGCAGCGCGATCTTGTGTGACGGATCGGTGGCGAGTCTCCTGAAGTACGCGAGAAATCCGGACCTCTCGACCGTGAAAACCGGGTTCGAGGACTGCACGCAGATCAGCACGCACGACCGCTGATGCCTCATCGCGGCGCCGGCAACGATCTGCAAAAATTCCCGCGTCTCCTCCATCGTCTCGCGATTGAAGAGTTCGGCCTTCAAATACCCCGGCTCGACGGTGACTTTGTACAACATGGTAACAGGGCGCCGGTTTTTATAGGGCGCTGCGCCTCCTCCCGCCTCGGGTACTCGGAGAAATCGATGCCATGGTTCGCAAGCTAACCGAGCAAGAAAATATTACTTCGTAGCAAAAGAAAATGAAGAATTGTGACAACGCAAATGGCCTCTAAGGATCAGATTCTCCTAGCGTGTAAGGTATTTCCTGATAGGTCCTTCCCTCGATTTTCTCGCATCGTAGGAGTCTTGATTTGCCGCTCCCTTAAAAAGTAGCGAGGCAGCTACGTATGGTCGCGCGCTCACCACAAAAAATTAACGGTTGCGCTATGGCAGACAGAATTCCAATTCGCTATGATAAAACTCTGCTTGTAAAGCACCTCCCCTCCCTCCCGGTGCGGATGCGGGCAGGCGGCCCCGGCGCTCGCCGGGGTTTTTTTTGAGATGCGAACCATCTTCGCCTCTCACATCGCCCCGGAGGAAACGACCGTCTTGTCGATCATCCCGCCGAGCTCGGCCTTGAGCGCTTGCGCTTCCTGCTCGAGCAATGCATAGGCCGCTTGCACTTTTTCCAGATTCTTCACCAAATCGAGTTCCTCAAGTTTTCCCGCCGCTTCCTGTGCGGCAGTAGCGGAAAGGCTGCGGAACATCCCGCGCAGAGTATGGATGTCGTAGGCAAAACGTCCGGCGTTTCCGGTTTTCATCGCTTCGCGGGCGCTCGCCATGAGCGGCTCGCATTGCTGCAGGAACAGGTTGGTAATCTCGCCGAGCAACTGCATGTCGCCGTCGACTCGCTCGAGCAACGTCGTCCGATCGAGCACGATCTTCTCGGCTTGCGCCCGCTTTGACCGCTCGCCGGCAAGATGCAGCCGCTCGATGGCTTCGAGCAGCGTCGCCGGCTGGATTGGCTTGATCAAATAGCCGTCCATGCCCGCCTTCAGGCAGCGTTCGCGATCGCCCACCATCGCATGCGCGGTCAATGCGACGATGGGAGTATATCCGCCGGTAATTTTTTCCCGGTTTCGAATTGCCGTGGTGGTTTCGATCCCATCCATTCTGGGCATCTGCACGTCCATGAGGACAAGATCGAAACGCTTGCGTTCGAGCGTTTTCAGCGCCGCAGCCCCGTTGTCCGCTGCGACGACCGTATAACCCTCTTTCTCAAGCACGTGCTGGGCAAGTCTGCGGTTTACCGGATTGTCCTCGACCAGCAAAATATGCAGTGCCGGCTTGATTCTTTGCGGGCGCCCCGGCGCTGCCCGCCGAGCTCCGCTGCGAGTCGGGATGCCGGACCCGGAGCGGACCGCATCGAGAAGCTCCGACTGCTTGACCGGCTTGGTAAGGCAGGACAGCACCTCGCTATCGAGACGCTCTCCTTTTTCTTCGCGCCGCAGGGCCGAACCGAGCACGATCACGGACTGGACACCGAGGCGCGGGCTCTTCCGTATCTGCGCGGCGAGTTCATAGCTATCCACGCCCAGCAGCGTGTCATCGAGTAGGACCAGGCGGAACGGCGCCTTTGCCCGTTTCGCCTGTTCCAGGGTTTCCGTCACGGATCTGCAGTTCTCGGCTTCGTGCGCCTCGATGTTCCATCGTTTCAGCGTGTCCACGAGGATGCGGCGGCTGACGGCATGGTCTTCGACCACCAGAGCCCGCACCCCCTTGAAATCGATCGCCCCCTGTTCGCCTTGCGCCACTGTCTGCAGGCCGAAACGTACCGTGAAGTGAAAAATGCTTCCCTTGCCCGACTCGCTTTCGACCCAGATCTTGCCGTTCATCATTTCCACCAGACGCTCCGAGACCGACAGTCCCAGTCCCGTGCCCCCGTAGATACGCGTCGTCGAAGTATCGCCTTGCAGGAACGGCGCGAAGATGGCGCTCTGCTTTTCCTCGTCGATTCCGATTCCCGTGTCGCTCACCGTGAAATAACAGTTCACTTCGCCGCCATCGATCGATTGGGGTTGAACGCGCATCACCACTTCGCCACGCTCGGTGAACTTGATTGCATTGCCCACCAGATTGAGCACGATCTGGCCCAACCTGACCGGGTCGCCGAGCAGCGCATCGGGAGTGTCGGGCTGGATTTCATAGGCGAGCTCCAGGCCCTTCCGGTGGGCTTCAAGCGCGAGCGTTTTCATGGTGTCGCCCAGGCTCTCGCGCAGCGAGAACGGGA
This sequence comes from Betaproteobacteria bacterium, assembly GCA_005882235.1. GTDB lineage: Bacteria > Pseudomonadota > Gammaproteobacteria > Burkholderiales > SG8-39 > VBDM01. Next base: position 3,144 of record VBCT01000166.1, on the reverse strand, counting down.
TGGTCTCGACCTCCAGTCTCCCGGCTTCGATCTTAGAGAAATCCAGAATGTCGTTGATGACGGTCAAGAGGGAGCCGCCCGAGGCCTTTACGAGTTCAAGGTACTCGCGCTGCTCCGGCGTCAGAGTCGTCTGCAAGGCGAGATCGGTCATTCCGATGATGGCATTCATCGGAGTCCGGATTTCATGACTCATGTTGGCCAGAAACTCAGACTTTGCCAGATTCGCTGTCTCGGCCGCCCGCTTCGCCTTGTGCAGATCTTCTTCGGCCTGCTTGCGCATCTCGATTTCTTTCCGCAGGAGGTCGTTCGCCGCGATCAGACTCGCGGTACGCTCCCGTATTTTGGTTTCAAGGCTCTCGTTGACCTTGGACAATTCCCGTTCCGCGATTTTGCGCTGGTTGACCTGCGTCGCGAGCTCCGCGCTCTTGCTGTACAAGTCCACGAACACTGCCACCTTCGACTTCAGGATGTCGATGTTCACCGGCTTCAAAATGTAATCTACGGCGCCGATTTCATATCCTCTGAAAACCGATTGCGCGTCTTCGAGCGCGGCGGTGAGGAAAATGATGGGGGTGTGCCGGGAACGCTTGAGCTTCCGGATCAATGTGGCGGTTTCGAAGCCGTCCATGTCGGGCATCCGGATGTCGAGCAGAATGAGTGCGAAGTCGGTTCTGAGAATCTGTCTCAGCGCCTCCTTCCCCGACCCGACCGCCAGCACGTTCCGGTCGGGCCCGGAAAGGAGCTGCTGCATCGCAATCAAGCCATGCCGCTCGTCATCGACCACAAGAATGTTAGCTTGCGATGAGTCGGACACTGCCGTCTCCGATCACTTGGCCAGTCCGACCCGCAACAGCGACAACAGCTGTTCGATATTGACGGGCTTGGATATGTAGTCAGAAGCGCCGGCCTCGATACATTTCTCGCGATCCCCCTTCATCGCCTTCGCAGTCACTGCAATGATCGGAAGATTCTTGAATTCCTGCAGGCCGCGAATGATTCGGATCGTATCGTATCCGTCGAGCTCGGGCATCATGATGTCCATGAGGACCACATCGATGTCCGGGTTGTTTTTCAGCGTTTCGAGGCCGTCTTTGCCGTTCTCCGCGTTGAGCACCGTTATCCCGTACTGCTCCAAGGCTCCGGTCAAAGCGAAGATATTTCTTATGTCGTCGTCGACAATCAGCACTTTTCTGCCGGCCAGCTCCGGGGCGGTCCTGTGAATGGCGGTCAGCAGCTGGTCGCGCTGGTTCGTCGGCAGGTCGCTGACCGTCTGATGCAGGAACAGCGTCGTCTCCTCCAAAACGGCTTCGAGGGTTCGTGCGCTTTTCAGGACGGCGACCTCCGCCAGCTTTCTGAGGTCGTTCCGCTCGCTGCCGCTCAGGGTGTCCGCTTCATACATCACGATCGGCAATTCCGACGTCGTTTCGGATTGAACGATCTTCTTGATGAAGTCTATCGCGCTCATATCGCGAAGCGTCGGACCGAGCACCATGCAATCGAACTGATTTTTTCCCAGCGCATCGAGGGCCTGCTTGCCCGCGCGCGCATCCGTGATCTGCACGTCCTCCCCGCGCAGGGCTTCGGTGATGCTCGCCCGCTCGACATCGTTTCCATCGACGACGAGCAGCGTTCTGATCTCGTGCTCGATCATCCTGCGCGTCTTGGCGAGGGCTTCCTGGAGCGCTTCCTTCACCGCGGGCTTGCGCACCGCCCCCAGGGCTCCCATGTGAAGGCATTTGTGCATCTGGTCCGCTACGGAAATGACGCTCACCGGGATGTGCCGCGTTTCCGGATCGTGTTTCAGGAAATCCAGGACCGCCCACCCGTCCATGTCCGGGAGCTTCAAATCCAGCGTGAGCGCGTCAGGCTCAAGTTCCTTGACCAGAACGAGCGCCGTGTTGCCGTCCAGCGCGACTACGCCCTTGAACCCGCTTTCGCGCGCGACATCGAGCAAAGTCGCTGCGAACTTGGCGTCGTCTTCGACGATCAGGACGACGCGGTCGCCGGGCTGGATGTTATCGCGGTCGTCGCTCACTTGAGGCTCCGGGCGCACCGCACGCCCTTTCATCGCCGGACCCAGGCTCGGTCGCTTGGCGTAAGCTGGACCGAGCTTGGGCTCTCCGACGGGTGTTTCCTCGGCCGCTGTTGTCGGCGTTGTCGCCGCCGGACCGGGCTTGGGCTCCTCGGCAGGTGTTTTCGGTGTTCTCGCCTCGACCTCCGCCGGATCCTGGATAAACGGGAGGTAAAGCGTGAACGTGCTGCCTTTGCCCGGATCGCTTTCGACCCGGATTTCTCCGCCAAGCAGGCGAGTGAGCTCGCGGCTGATGGAAAGTCCCAGTCCGGTGCCGCCGTATTTGCGGCTGGTGGTTCCGTCAGCCTGCTGGAAGGCTTCGAAAATGACTTTCCTCTTGTTTTCGGGAATTCCGATCCCGGTGTCCGACACGGAGAACGCCACCACTTTTTCCGCCGCATCCAGTTGCGGGTGTCCGGCGGTCCAGCCGCCTTTCGCGAGGGAAATCCGCAGAGACACCTTGCCCTTTTCGGTAAACTTGAACGCATTCGAGAGCAGATTCTTCAGGATCTGCTGGAGCCGCTTTTCGTCGGTGTGAATCACGGCAGGCAATCCGGGAGCCGCGTTCACCGTGAAGCCCAGGCCTTTGTCCTGGGCGACCTGGCGGAAGGTGCGCTCGACGTAGTCCTGCAGCCCAGAGAAGCGCTCGGGCGCAATGTCGAGCGTGACCGTACCCGATTCGATCTTCGCCAGATCGAGAATATCGTTGATGAGGGAAAGGAGATCCGTGCCCGCGGCATAGATGGTCTGCGCGTAATCGATCTGTTTGGGCTGGAGGTTCTTGCCTGCGTTGTCCGCGAGCAGCTTCGCCAGGATCAGCAGGCTGTTCAACGGCGTGCGCAACTCGTGCGACATGTTGGCCAGAAACTCGGACTTGTAGCGAGAGGAGAGCGCGAGCTGCTCGGCCTTTTCCTCGAGCGCGGCTTTTGCCTGCTCGACTTCCCGATTCTTGTATTCGACCTGCCTCATTTGCTCCGAAAGAAGCTTGGCCTTCTCCTGAAGTTGCTCGTTGGTGCGCTGCAGCTCCTCCTGCTGATTCTTGAGCAGTCTCTCGGAGTTCTGCAGATTCTGCG
>VBCT01000165.1 GCA_005882235.1 Betaproteobacteria bacterium | reverse complement strand
CAGGCGCATGCTCGGGTCGGATGAACGCTACCGGTTTTTCCGCGCCGCCAGTTTCTCCGCGGTGATCTCCGGCTCGATGCCTTGCGCTTCGGCGGCGTCGAAATTCAACTCGACCTTGATGCCGTTCGGGTCGACCATGAACAGCTGGTAGAGCGCCTGCCCGTTCGCGCGACGCTCGCTGAACTCGATCCTGTGGCGACGCAGGTGCGCCAGGGTCTCTCTCAGACCCTTCGCGTGGAACGCGATGTGGTCGATCGCGCCCGTGCCCGCGCCCGTATCCTGCGCGAGACGCCCGAGGTAGACCTTCTGGTTGTCGCTCGCGTGCTTCGCGCTCCGGCCTATGTGGACCACGTCCACGCCGCCGAGGTACATCCAGTAGACGGGAAAACCGAAGTCCGGGTGCCAGCCCTCCTGCATGCCGAGCACGTCGCGGTACCAGTCGCGCGTCGCGTCGATCTCGTCGGAAAGGACGAGGTAGTGCTCGATGTGGGAGAGGGGCATGCCGGGCCCGCTAGTATTTCTTGATGTCCTTGTGCGCCACCATCACCATGTAGACGAGCAGGAACGAGAACAACATCGCGCTCCACAGCGAGAAGACCGAGAAGCTTTGGCTCAGGTCAAGCAGCGCCACGCCGGCAAAAAAGAGGAACACGTCGATCAGCGTGATGTCGAGAATCAGCACGACGAGCTTCGCCGGCCGGGTGTCGAGCCCCTTCTGCCAAGCCGAGAGCGCGGGATTGGCGGGAAATTTGGAAACGAGCATGCGCGTCGTCCACCAGATCACCGCGAGCACGCATTTGGCGAGAGCCGCGGCGAGCACCGCCTCCTTGAAAGCCTGCGGCGTGAGGCTCCACTGGCTGAGGACGAAGCTGAAGACGACGACGATATTGGAATACATAGGATTTGCTCCTTTTCTAAAGCGCCCCTACCCCGGACGGCCGCCCGGCCCGGCCCTTCCGTATCGCTCATTCCAATTTCTGGGCACCAGTGTAAGCTCTCTGCACGATAAAGTGTGAGGTGCCTCATGAAACACGAAACCGCAGTCATGGAGCAGGCCACGCGCCTCCGTACCGAGGCCTACTGGATGCCCTTCACCCACAACCGCTACCTCAAGAAAAACCCCCGGTCGAGAATCCTCGCGCGCGCAGAGGGCGCGTACTACACGACCGTCGAGGGCCGGCGTTTGTTCGACTGCGTCTCGGGCATGTGGTGCTGCCCGCTCGGCCACGGCCATCCGAAGATCGCGGAGGCGGTGGCGCGGCAGGTGAAGGAGCTCGACTACAGCCCCGCGTTCCAGATGGGGCATCCGAAGATCTTCTCTCTCGCCGAGCGAATCGTCCGACTCGCGCCCGCGGGAATGGGCCAGGTCTTCTTCGCCAACTCGGGCTCCGAGGCGGTGGACACCGCGCTCAAGATCGCGGTCGCGTACCACCGCATGAAGGGCGAAGCCGCGCGCACGCGCCTGATCGGCAGAGAGCGCGGCTATCACGGCGTGGGCATCGGAGGGATTTCGGTCGGAGGCATCGCGCCCAACCGCAAGATGTTCGCGCCGCTCCTGCTGCAGGGGATCGATCACCTGCCGCACACCTACAACGCCGCCGAGATGGCGTTCTCGCGCGGCCAGCCGAAGTGGGGCGCGCACTTGGCCGACGAACTCGAGCGCCTGGTCGCACTGCACGACGCATCGACGATCGCCGCGGTCATCGTCGAGCCGGTGCAGGGCTCGGCCGGGGTGATCGTGCCGCCGGCAGGCTATCTCGAGCGGCTGCGCGCGATCTGCGACAAGCACGGCATCCTGCTCATCTTCGACGAGGTGATCACCGGGTTCGGGCGCCTGGGCGAACCCTTCGGCGCGCAGCGCTTCGGCGTCGTGCCGGACATGATCACCTTCGCCAAGATCGTCACCAACGGCGTCATCCCCATGGGCGGGGTGATCGTGAAACCCGCGATCCACGACGCTTTCATGACCGGGCCCGAAACGGCAGTCGAGCTGTTTCACGGCTACACCTACTCGGGCCATCCCGTGGCCGCGGCCGCGGCGCATGCCACGCTCGATGCGATCGAGGAAGAAGCGTCCTTCAAGCAGGTGCGCGAGCTCGAGCCCGTGCTCGAGCGCGCCGCGCATTCGCTGAAGGGCGAGCCGGGCGTCTCGGACATCCGCAACATCGGCCTCGTCGCGGCGATCGAGCTCGAGCCCCTGCGCGAAAACGTTCAGGCCAGGCCCGGCGCTCGCGCTCTCAAGGTCTTCGAGCGCGCCATGGAGGACGGAATGCTGTTTCGCTTCACCGGCGACATCATCGCGATGGCGCCGCCCTTCATCTCCACGCAAACGGAGATCGGGAGGATGGTCGAGGTGTTGCGAGGCGCAATCCGGGCGACGCACTAGGGCGTGCCGCCCACGGGGACGAACAGTGCCACCTCATGCTGCCACAAAATCGAGGGACGAATCGATGCGTCACATGCTGATCGCCGCCGCGTCATTCGCAATCGCTGTTGCGCCGCTCGCCGCACATAGCCAATCGGAATACCCGACCAAGAGCATACGCTTCGTGGTGCCCGTCACGACCGGCGGACCGAGCGACATCGTGGCCCGCTTGCTCGGCGAAAGGCTCTCCGATTCGCTCGGCAAGCCGGTGATCGTAGACAACCGTCCGGGCGCGTCGAACACCATCGGCGCGGCCTTGGTTGCGAAGGCCGAGCCCGACGGCTACACCCTGCTGCAGGCGGCGGCCAACATGGCGACCAATCCGATCCTGTTGACGGACCTGCCGTTCGACACCATCAAGGACTTCGCGCCAGTCTCGCTTACGCACCTCACGCCGTACGTTTTCGTGGTGAGCTCGCAATCGCCCGTGAAATCGCTGCCGGAACTCATCAGGTACATCAAGGAAGATGCTGGCAAGATCACTTACGGCACCACCGGAGAAGGCAGCCCGCAGCAATTGGCGACGCTGCTGTTTGCGCAGACGGCCGGCGCGCTCGGGAAAATGACGGAAGTCCCGTACAAGGGCAGTTCCGCCGCGCATCCCGACCTGATCTCGAACCGCATCTCGTTCATGATCGATCCACTCGCCGCCGCGGGGCCGCACATCAAGGCGGGTAGCCTGCGCGCGCTGGCGGTCACCACGCCTCAGCGCAACCCGTCATTTCCGGACGTCCCGACGGCAACCGAAGGCGGGGTGCCCGGATACGATTTCTCGAGTTGGGGCGGCGTGTTCGCGCCCGCCGGCACGCCGGGCGCGATCGTGCAGAAACTGAACGCCGAAATCGGCGCCGCGCTCGCGAACCCGGATCTGCGCAAACGCTTCACCGACATGGGCCTGGTCGCGAAGCACAGCACGCCCGAAGAGCTCGGCAAATTCCTGCAATCGGAAATGACCCGCTGGCGCGCGGTGCTGGCGAAGAAACCGTAAGGGGCGAGCCCGGCAGGTTTCAGGCGATCGTGAGCCGTGCCGCGATCCGGGCGGTGGTCCAGTCGACGTCTATCTGGCCCGGTAGACGATCTTTCCGCCCACCATGGTCATCAGCGGCTTGATGTCCTTGATCTGCTGGGCGGGCACCGTGAAGTAATCGCGATCGAGCACCAGCAGGTCCGCGTACTTGCCGGGCTGGATCGAGCCGAGGTTGCTTTCCTGGAAAACGAAGAAAGCGTTGCTGCGCGTGTGCGCGATGAGCGCCTGTTCGCGCGAGATGGTCTGGCGGTTGACCTTGCGGCTTCCGACCATGCGCCCGGTAACGGCGAACCAGAGCGTATAGAAGGGGTTGGAGGTCGTCACCGCGGTCGCGTCCGACCCGAGCCCCCAGACGATCCCGCTGTCCTGCACGCGCTTGAACGGCGGCATGTCCCACGCGCGCTCGCCGTGCACCTTGTGCATCAGCGCGCCCTGGATGAGCGGCCGGCTGTGCAGCCCCGCGTACATTCCGAGTTTCTTCATGCGCGCGAGCTGCGCATCGCTCACCTGGTCCAGATGCGAGAGAACCCAGCGCAGGCCCTTGATGGGTTCGACCTTGTTGAGCTCCTCGAGCTCGGCCAAGTAGGCGTCGATCGCGTTTTCCATCTCGACGTGCGCGTTCAGGAACATCCCGCTTTCGGCGATCGCCTGCATGATGCGGCGCACCTCGCGCATGTCTTCGGGCTTGACGACGAAATCGTTCCGCAGCAGGTTGGTCGTCGCGGGCTGATAGAGGGATTCGCCCCAGCCGATGTTCTCGAAATAGTCGTTGCCCTGAAAAGGCCTGTGCTGCTGGATCTCGGCGAGCACCTTGTCGACCTGCTCCGGAGTCGCCGGCTGCCGGATCGTGGTCCAGAATGCGCGCGCGTTCAGCTCGCCGCGTTCGGCGAGGGCCTGGTACGCCGCGTAGTGCTTGTCGCTCATGCCGCGCCCGCCCGCGTCGTACCAGGCGGTGATCCCCATGGCGTTCAGCCCCGCGACGAACTTGCGGACGTTCGCGAGCCACTGTTCCATGTCAGGCAGCGGAATCTGCGCCGCGACGTAGGCGACGCCGCCCGCGCTGCGCACGACGCCGGTCGGCCTGCCGCCTGCGTCCTTCTCGATCCTGCCGCCGCGCGGGTCGGGCGTGGCCGCGTCGATCCCGGCGGCTTTGAGCGCCGCGCTGTTGAGATAGCTCTGGTTGTACACCGCCTGCAGCACCACCGGGTTGTCCGGAGCGATGCGGTCGAGCTCCTCCAGCGGAAACCCGCGCGGGTCGTCGGTGAACTGCTCCTCGGACCAGCCGCCTAGCGTCACGATCCATTCGCCGGGGCGCGCGGAGCGGACGCGCCCGGTGAGCATCTCGAGCGCCCGCTTGCGCGAGGCGACGCCGTCCAGGCGCAGCTCCTCGTGCTCGGGCGCGCGGATGAAATGGGCGTGGTTGTCGATCAGTCCCGGGATCACGGTCTGTTTCTTGAGGTCGATCACCTTCGTGCCCTTGCCCTGGAGCTCGAGCACGTCCGCATTGTTGCCGACGGCGACGATGCGCTGCCCCCGGATCGCCACGCCCTGGGCGATCGTGAAACGCTCGTCGACCGTGACGATCTTGCCGTTCACGAGGATGGTGTCGGCCGGGTCGGCGGCGAGAACCGGCGACGCGATCGCGCACAGCAGCGCCGCCCCTGCGGCGGAAAGGATTCTTGCGGGACTCGACGCGATGCCGGTTCCAGCTCGTTCGCCGTTCATTGCCGTTCCTCCGTGGCGCTGTGATGCAGTCCAACGGCAATGATAACCCGCTCCATCTCAGCTCGCGGGGCCGCGCGCCGCGCGAATCGCGCGCCAGACGCGCTCCGGCGTCGCCGGCAATTCGATGTGCGTCACGCCGAATCCCGCGAGCGCGTCCAAGATCGCGTTCGCGACCGAAGCGAGCGCGGGCGTCGTGCCGCCTTCGCCTCCGGCGCGGATTCCGAGCGGGTTCGTCGGCGAAGGCACCTCGCTCAGCTCGGTCGAAAACGGCGGAAAGTGGTCCGCGCGAGGCATGGCGTAGTCCAGGAACGAAGCCGACAGCATCTGTCCGGATTCCGGGTCGTAGCTGCAATCCTCGAGCAGCGCCTGGCCCGCGCCCTGGGCGATGCCGCCGTGAGTCTGGCCGTGGAGAATGAGCGGATTGACGGCGCGGCCGACGTCGTCCACGGCCGCCAGGCGCGCGATTTCCACCACACCGGTGTCGGGATCGACTTCCACCTCGCACACCTGGCACCCGTAAGGAAACGCGGCGACGCGGATGGTCTCGGTATGCGCCGCGGCGAGCGGCCGGGCCGCGGCGACTTCGAAAATCCCGACTGAACGGTCGGTGCCTTTCACCGAAAAGCGCCCCGCAGCGAACTCGATGTCCCCCGGGGCGACCTCGAGGAGGTGCGCCGCGACGGTCTTCCCTTTTTCCAGAATCGCGTCGGAAGCCTTGCCGAGGACGATGCTCCCGAACCGCATCGAGCGGCCCGAGTGCGAGCCGCCCCCTTCCGACACGAGGTCGGTGTCGCCCGTGATCAGGCGCACGCTCTCGAAGGGCACGCCCAGCCATTCGACCATCAGCTGCGCGAAGCTGGTTTCGTGGCCCTGCCCGCTCGAGAGCGTTCCGATCGTGGCCTCGACGCAGCCGTCGGGGCGCACCGTGATTTCCGCGCGTTCGGTCGGAAATCCCGAGGTCACCTCGACGTAATTGGCGAGCGCGATGCCGCGCCGCCGGCCGCGCCGGCGCGCCTCGTCGCGGCGCGCGGGAAACCCCTCCCAGTCGCCCAGGGCGAGCGCGGCCGCCATCACCTTGCCGTACGCGCCGCTGTCGTAGCTGAGCCCGAACGGATTTCGGTACGGCATCGCCGATTCCGGGATGAGGTTGCGCCGCCGCAGGTCCAGGCGGTCGAATCCGTGCGCGCGCGCGGCGAGGTCGATCAGCCGCTCGATGACGAAGATCGCCTCGGGCCTGCCCGCGCTGCGGTACGGCGTCGTGGGAGGCGTGTTGGAGAGCACCGCGCGGGCGCGCACGTACGCGGCGGGAATGCGGTAGACGCTGGTCATGATGGAGGCGCCTTTGGAGAGCGGGACGTGGGAGGCCGAGTGCGCCCCGGCGTTGCTCAGGTTGGAGGAGCGCAGCGCGAGAAAATTGCCTTGTGCGTCGAGCGCGAGCTCCGCCGCCACGGTCAGGTCGCGTCCCTGATAGTCGGAGAGAAACGCCTCGCCTCGTTCGCAGGTCCACTTCACCGGGCAGCCGAGGCGCCGCGCCGCCCACGCAACAAGCGCGAACTCGGGAAAAAAACTGTTGCGCGTGCCGAAATTCCCTCCGGTATCGCGGGCCACCACGCGCACCGCCTCTTCTTCGACGCCGAGAATCCACGCGAGCTCCCGCTTCTGCCGCACCACCCCGCCGCTGCCCGCGTAAAGCGTGTAGCGCCCTAGCGCCGGGTCGTATGCGGCCAGCGCGGCGCGCGGCTCCATCGGCACGCCCGTGACGCGCTGCACCCGGGTCTCCAGGCGCACGACGTGGGCGGCGCGCGCGAAAGCCGCCTCGGTCGCTCTCGCATCGCCGAGGTCCGCGTCGATGTTGACGTTGGAGACCCGCTCTTCCCACAGAACCGGGGCGCCTGCGCGCGAGGCGTCCGCCGCGCGCGTCACCGAGGCGAGCGGCCCGTACTCGACGCGCACGAGCTCGGCTGCGTCACGGGCGAGCTGGACCGTTTCGGCGACGACCATCGCGACCGCTTCGCCGGCGAATCGCGCCTTGTCGGCCGGCAAGGGCCAGTGGGGCGCGATGAAGATCTCCGAGCCGTCGCGGTTTTGCAGGCGGACGTCGGGCGGGCTCACCGAAAACGGCCGGTGCGGAATGGATTTCAGGCCGTCCTTCGCGAAATCCGCGCCGGTCAGCACGGCCAGCACGCCCGGCAGCGCAATCGCTTCGGCCGCGTCGATTCGCCCGATGCGCGCGTGGGCGTGCGGCGAGCGCACCATGACCGCATGGGCCTGCCCGGGGAGATTGACGTCGTCGCTGTAGCAGCCCTTGCCGGTGAGAAGCCTAGCGTCTTCCTTGCGGAGGACTGGCGCGCCGATGCCCGCACGCGCGCCGGAGGAATTTTGGGTCGGGAACGGCAAGGGCGAAGTTTGTCCGTTTTGAACCGCGGTATCATAGCCGCAACCATGAATCCGATCCGCGCAACCGCCGTGGCTCTGCTCGCCGCGCTGGCCCCGCCGCTTGCGGCGCAGGACTACCCCTCGAAGCCCGTTCATGTTTACGTCCCGTCAAGCCCCGGCGGCGCCTCCGACATCGCGGCGCGGCTGGTGAGCCCCAAGCTCGCCGAGACCCTCGGTC
>VBCT01000164.1 GCA_005882235.1 Betaproteobacteria bacterium | reverse complement strand
CAGTACGCCAACTGGGAAGTGGTCGATCCCGAAAAGTGGGTGCCCGACGGCTACGTTTGCATCAGGGTCGATTCGCGCGGCGCCGGGCGCTCGCCGGGCTATCTGTGCCACAACAACGCGCGCGAGACGCGCGACATCCACCTGTGCGTCGGGTGGGCGGCGGTGCAAGCCTGGTGCAGCGGAAAAGTGGGTATGAACGGAATTTCCTACTACGCGAGCAACCAGTGGCGCGCGGCCGCGTCGCAGCCGCCGCATCTTGCGGCGATCTGCGTTTGGGAAGGCTGGTGCGACAGCTACCGCGACGGCAACCGCCACGGCGGCATCATCTGCAGCTTCCGCAAGAACTGGCAGGACATGCAGGTGAAGACGGTGCAGCACGGGCAGGGCGAGCGCGGCGCGAGGAGCCGCGTCACCGGCGATACCGTTTGCGGCCCCGAGACGCTTTCGCCCGAGGAGCTCCAGAAGAACCGCGAAAACATGTGGCAGGAGCTGCTCTCGCGCCCCCTCGACGGTCCCTACTACCGCGAGCGCACCGCCGATCTCTCCAAAGTCACCGTCCCGCTGCTCTCGTCCGCGAACTGGGGCGGACAGGGACTGCACACGCGCGGCAACTTCGAGGGGTTTGCGGGCGCGGCGTCCCGGCAGAAATGGCTGGAGGTGCACGGCGGCTCGCACTGGGCGCCGTTCTACACCGACTACGGAGTCGAGCTTCAGAAACGCTTCTTCGATCATTTCCTCAAGGGTGCGGCCAACGGCTGGGACAGGCAGGCGCGCGTGCAGCTGCAAGTCAGGCATCCCGGTGAAAAATTCGTGCTGCGCCACGAGAGCGAATGGCCGCTCGCGCGCACGGCGTGGACGCATTTCCACCTTGATCCGAAGGAAATGAGGCTGTCTACGGCGCCGTTTGGCGGAGAACGGTCCATTACCTACGACGCGACGGGCGAAGGCGTGACCTTCTCCACCCCGCCCCTCGGGCGCGAAACCGAGATCACCGGGCCCTCGGCGCTCAAGCTCTTCATCTCCTCGTCCACCGCCGACGCGGACATCTTCGCGGTGCTGCGCGTGTTCGACCCGAAAGGAAAAGAGGTCTCGTTCCAGGGCGCGCTCGACCCGCGCACGCCCGTCGGACAGGGCTGGCTGCGCGCATCGCAAAGGAAGCTCGATCCGACGCGTTCGCTGCATTACCGTCCTTACCACACCCACGACGAGAGGCAGCCCTTGAAGCCCGGCGAAGTCGTCGAGCTCGACCTCGAGATCTGGCCGACCTCGATCGTCCTGCCGCCGGGATTTCGCGTCGCGCTCACGATCCGCGGAAAAGACTACGAGCACGACGGGGAAGCCGCGTCCCTCTCCAATATGAAAAACCCAATGCGCGGCTGCGGGCCCTTCATCCACGATGACGAGCTCGACCGCCCGCCCGCGATCTTCGGCGGAAAAGTCACGTTGCACTTCGGTCCGGGACGGCAGGCTAGCGTGTTGCTGCCCGTGATTCCCGCGCGGTAGCCGCGTGCGCGCCGAGCTCGTCTCCGTCCCCACCGGTACGATTCCGCTCGACGGCCTGTACTACGAGCCCGAGGGCAGGGTGGAGGGGGCGGCGCTGCTGTTTCACGGCAACGCCATGAACTTCTACGTCGGCGCCCTGCGCTTTCTGCCTCCGGTTCTGGTGAAGCTCGGCCTAGCGTGCCTTGCGTTCAATCGCCGCGGGCACGACATCCTCAGCACGCGCGCGAGCCGCACCCCCGAGGGCGGTGCGTTCCAGCTTGCGCGCGAGGGCATCGAGGACAACCAGCTCGCCGCGCGCTGGCTGGCGGCGCGGGGATTCCCGGCCCCGGTGGTGATCGGGCACAGCAACGGGGGAATGCTCGCCGTGCGGCACGTCGCCGATCATCCCCGGACGCCGGCGTTGGTGCTGCTCTCCGCGCACATGGGCGGCAAGAACATTCTGGAGCGCACCAGCAAGGCCGGCCTCATGGCGCGGGAGCGCATCGAGGAATTCAATGCAAGAGCGAGGGAACTCGTCGCAGCGGGCCGCGGCCGCGAGCTGATGCTGATGCCGGGCTGGTGGTACGCGATCAGCGCCGAGAGCTACCTCGACCGGCTCACCGAGACGCCGGACGGGATCGCGCTCGCGCCGACAATCAAATGCCCGACGCTCTATGTCCGTGGCGACAAGGAATCGCGGGAAAACTACCCCGCCGAGGATTTCAGGGCGCACGGCGGTGGTCCGTGCGACGTGGAAATCATTCCGGACTGCGACCACTTTTACAACGGGCGTGAGGAAGCGATCCAGGCGATCGTCTCGTCTTGGCTCGCGAAAACACTGGATTTGGACGCCACGCGGTGGCAAATGCCATCGTCTGCGAAGCCTGTCTCAGAGTAAATAAATCGGGAAACCGACACTCAACGTCGGGTATCGACCCTGAGCCGCCGGTCGCCTTTCTCCATACCGGACATTCACGGATAGGATAATCAATTCTCCGGCGCGCCGCAGTCCAGTGCTTGAAGCTGTCCTGAACGGGGCACAGCGGTCTTATGCTAACTTGGCTCCTCCTTCGCATCCTCAGCGGGGCGAATCGGAACGAGTCTAGTGGTAAATTGGTTCATGCCGGCCGTATGCAATAGCCGGTTGTGGCGCGTACGCCACAACCGGTACTTTCACACAGCGACGGCGAACCGTTCTGGCTAGAGTGGCCTGCCAGCTCGAAAAAAGGGGGTTGGACATGAATGAACGCTGGATGTGGGTGATGCGGTACGTCATCGTGATAGTCCTGGCGCTCGCTTTGGCGTGGGTGCTCGGCGACATGGCGCTGTTCAAGACCATGAGGTTCGGCAAGACCGGAGTGACGGCAGCCCGCCTCGCCCAGCTCCTCGGTTATGGCGGAGCCATGGTGGTGTTCTGGCTGTTCGCTCAGCGGGCCGCCGAGCTCATCGGCCCCGAGCACGGGCGCTTGCTTCTCGTCAAGCCCATGATCCTCCCCCTCGCCACGCTCGCCGTCATCGCGATGGCGCACCCCGTGGTGCTGCGCTCGCTCGGGTCCATGATGACTAAAAGCTTCCGCCAGGGCTACAACTGGGTATTCATCGCGGCGCTCGTCGCGTGCGCCGCATGGCTGGTTGTCGCCGTTCTCAGCGGAGCTGGCAGGGCCAGACGGCCTTAGAGCCGGGCAGGGCCGAGCAATCGCTGGCGCTTTCCGGGGCCGCGGCCGCCTGACGGCCGACTCCGGCTACGCCAGCTCTGCGTTTCTATTGGTGATCGACGATTACCTTCAAGTGACCACCCTCCTCGGTGTGACACTGAAAGAGCGATAAGGTCACCACCAAGCCCGGAGGCACCCGGTCTTGCCCTGATTAAGGCCCCAAGGACTTCAACTCCATGGATTTCCCGTTGCACGGGAATGACATTGGTGATCGTCGCTCGTAAAATGAATCGTCGGAATCGGATGAGGAGAGAGCGAGAATGAAACAGCTCCGCGTGTTCGTGCTTTCAGCCTTTGCGCTGGGGTTCGCCTCCGCTGCGCTCGCTCAGCCTTATCCGGCCAAGCCGATCAAGATCGTCATCCCTTTCCCGCCCGGCAACACGATGGACATCATGACACGCCTGATCGGGCCGAAGATGACCGAGCGCATGGGCCAGCAGATCATCGCCGAGAACCGCCCCGGGGCGAGCGGAATGCTGGGCCTCGAGTTCGTCGCCCGCGCGGCGCCCGACGGCTACACCCTCGCCGCGGGGCAGGGCGGCAATCTGACCGTCCTGCCGCATACGAGCAAGAACATTACCTACGATCCGCTGAAGGACTTCGCACCGATCGCGGTCTCGACGACGAACTACCTGGGTATCGTCGCCAACCCCGAGGTGCCGTTCAAGTCGGTCGCGGAAATGATCGCCTACGCCAAGGCCAACCCCGGCAAGCTGACGGTGGCCACGAACGGCGAAGGCGGTTTTCCTCACCTCGCGTTCGAGCATCTGCGGCTTATGGGAGGGTTCACTTTCACCCACATTCCGTACAAAGGTTCGGCGGCGATCGCGACAGACGTGATCGGAGGGCAGGTCCAGGCGGCGATCGACGGCATCACCGGCCTCACGCCCCACGTGCGTTCGGGCCGCCTGCGGCTGCTCGCCATCACGAACAGGACGCGCGTTCCGCTCTGGCCCGACACACCGGCGGCGGCCGAGACGGTTCGCGGCTACGAGTCGGGCGGCTGGTTCGGCTACGTCGCGCCGGCGGGAACGCCGCGGGCGATCATTCTCAAGCTCAACGAAGAGGTCAACCGCGCGATGAAGCTGCCCGACGTGAGCGACAAGCTCGTGACCGCCGGCCTCATCGTCGTCGCCGAATCGCCGGAATACTTCGGCGAGGTCATCCGCGGCGATTACGCCAAGTACGGCAAGCTCGTGCGCGACATCGGATTTCAACCGCAGTGACGGGTGTCTGGATCTCTTCCTGAATTCGCGCGTTCTTTGCGCGCTCCTCACCCTTTCGCCGGTGCAAGCCGCTCTTGCCTGGGGCCCGGAGGGACATCGCATGGTGGGCGAAATCGCGGCCCGCTACACCGGGCCCAAGGCCAATGCAGAGATCCTGGAACTCCTGAAGAACGACCGCCTCGCCGACGGCCAGCCATCCGGCCGGCACACTCTCGGAGAAGTCGCGAACTGGGCCGACGAAATCAAGGACACGGAGTGGGGAAAGCGGCGCGCTTCCTGGCACTACGACGACGTCCCGCTGTGCGAGGCCGCGGAGTACTCGAAGTACTGTCGCGGCGGCAGGTGTGCTTCCGCGCAGCTTGCCCGTCAAATCGAAATCCTCGGCAACGAGCGGGTGAGGCCCGCGCAGCGCAACGAGGCCCTCAAGTGGGTCGTGCATCTGGTGGGCGACCTGCACCAACCGCTGCACGCCGCCAACCGGGGCGACCGCGGCGGGAACCGCGTGCAGGTGTCCTTCTTCGGGGAGCGCGACAACCCGCCCTATGGAACTCTCAACCTGCACGCCGTCTGGGACGTCAGCATGGCGCGCAGGCTGATCGCGGATCGCGGCGGCGAGCGCGCCATCGTTTCCGCGCCGATCGCGGACGGGAACATGAAGGCGTGGGAAAAGGGCTCGATTTCCGATTGGACGGCCGAGAGCCACCGGATCGCGCGAGACACCGTCTACCCGCTGCTTCCGGTGGTAGCTTCGTGTTCGAGCAAGATAGTGGAGGTGGTCGCGATCGGTGGGGCCTACTACGCGAAGGCGGCGCCCCTAATCGAACTCCAGATTAGAAAGGCCGGCGTGCGGCTCGCGCGGGTGCTGAACGAAACGCTGGGCCCCTGACGCCGCAAACTCAACCGAGGGAGATGACGATGGCAGATTCGACGCTGTTGGAACAGTACAAGGCTCTGATCGGAGACGTGGGAAACATCGGCACGCGCTACGCGACCGCGAACGGATTCTACCTTTCCATCGTCTCGGCGCTGCTCGGCGTGGTCGCGTTCACCGAGTCGGGGAAGCCTCTTGCCCAGGTCGACCTCGTTCTCGTGCTGACCGTCGCGGCCTTCGCCGTCGTGGTCTGTCACGTCTGGATGAAGACCCTGATTTTTTACCGCGGGCTTTTCGGCGTGAAGCTGCAATTGCTCGGAGAGATGGAGACGGAGCTGGCGTTCCCGGCCTTCTCGCGAGAGTACGAGCTCATGAAGGAGCGCGGCGTCCGGCCGCTGATCGACAACGAGATATGGGTTCCGCGCATCCTCTGGGCGTTCTTCGCGGCGATCGCCGCAACGGCCCTGACCTTGATTTTCGTGGACGGCTGAGCGGCGGCTCACTCCTGAAGCGGGATTTTCGCGTCCCGAATCACCCTGGCATAGGTTGCAAGATCGGCGTTGTACTTTTCAGTGAACTGCTCGGGCGTACTTCCGACCGGCTCGTATCCCCAGGCGGGCCAGCGCTCGCGCATGTCCCGCGCGACGATCGCTTGGGCCATGTCGCGCTGGATCTGGAGCACGATGTCGCGCGGCGAGCTTGCGGGCGCAAACAGGCCGAGCCAGCCCGTGAATTCGAGTGGAACTCCGGCCTCGGTCAGGGTGGGAACCTCGGGCATAGTCGACGAACGCGCCTTGCTGCTCACGCCCAGCGCCCGAAGCCGGCCCGACTTGATATGAGCCAGCACTCCGGCGAGCGGCATGAACGCGAGTTGCACCTCCCCCGCGAGAAGCGCCTGGCTGAGCGGCGCGTCGCCCTTGTAGGGGACGTGCAGCATGTCGGTGCCGGTCATGTTCTTGAGAAGCTCGCCCAGCAGGTGCGGCGGCGCTCCGATTCCGGTAGAGCCGTAGTTGATCGCGCCGGGCCTGGACTTCGCGAGCGCGATCAGCTCCCTTGCCGATGCGGCCGGAAGTTGCGGATTGGCGACGAGCACCACGAAGGAGGAGGTGAGCTGCGTCACCGGCGCGAAATCCCTCGCCGCGTCGAACGGAAGTTTCCTGTAAAGGCCGGGGCTGATCGCGAAGCCTTGTGTCGTGATGAGCAAGGTGTAGCCGTCTCCCGGGGCCTTGGCGACATGGTCGGCCGCGATGTTCCCGCCCGCGCCGGGGCGGTTGTCCACGAGCGTCGGCTGCTTCCAGGTCTCCACGAGCTTCTGCCCGAGAGCGCGCGCGACGGTATCCACGGCGCCGCCCGCGGCGAACGGGACGACCATCCGCACGGGTCTTGCGGGATAGCTCTGCGCGAAGGCGTGCGCGCCGAGGAGCGTCGCCACCGCGATTGCGGACAACAGGCGCGAGAGCGGCTTCACGGGTCCCCTTGGCGGAATGCGTTTCGCATTATCGTCGGGTTAGGGGACGGATGAGAAGCGCCTGACGGCACCGTGGCGGCCGCGGTTCGTAACATAGTTCATACACGCGAGGTCCGATCGGTGTCACACTCACTTGCCCGGTATCGGGGAGGTCCGAGGTTTCATGAAATCGGATAAGCGTCTGCAGGGAGGGCCCGCCGTTCCAAACGGCGATGCCCTGTTCGGCTCGCTCTTCGCGCAGACCGCGGTCGGGGTCGCAGTCATATCGCCAGAGGGCGTCTTTGCGCGCGTAAATGAAGCGCTGTGCCGCATGCTCGGCTACGGCGAGCAGGAGCTGCTGCAAAAAAACGTTCGGGACGTCACCCATGCCGACGATCTGGAGTCCACTCAGGAGATCCGGCTGGAGCTTCTGGCGGGGCCGGGTGCTCGCGTCCACGAGAGACGTTATTTGCGCAAGGACGGTTCGGCCCTCTGGGTCCAGGTCGTAGGGGCGCTGGTGCGCGACGGCTCGGGTTCGCCGCAATGCTTCGTCGCTCTGGTCCACGACATCACCGAACTCAAGTTGGCCCAGGATGCGCTCAAGGCGAGCGAATCCCGATTCCGCCGCATGGTGGAGCTGAGCTCGGACTGGTACTGGGTGCAGGACGAAAATTTCCGGTTCGTCCAGCTGACCGGAGTAGAAAAGCGGGGCATCGACCCGGAAGCCTTCATCGGCAAGGCGCGTTGGGAGCTTCAGGGTCCCGGGTCCCTTCCGGAAAAAGCCTGGCAGCAGCATCGCGAAAAGCTCGAGCGTCACGAGCCGTTCAGCGACTTCGTATACACGGTCCCGGATAATGCCGGCGAAATGCGCTACCTGAGCGTGACCGGCGAGCCGATTTTCGACCCGCAGGGCAAATTCAAGGGGTACCACGGCGTCGGAAAAGACGTCACGGAAAAGGCGCGCGGGCTGAAGGACCTGGAAGACAGCGAGGAGCGCTACCGGATGCTGTTCGACATCCATCCCCGTCCGATGTGGGTCGTGGAAAACAAGACCCTGCGTTTCCTCGCCGTGAACCATGCGGCCGTCGACCATTACGGCTACTCGAGGGAAGAGTTTCTGTCGATGACCGCGGAGCAGCTCCGCCCGCCGGAGGACATCGCGCAGCTGCTCAAGGACTTTCAGGATCCGAGCCGTTCCTACATGCAACGCGTGGCGCGGCACCGCAAGAAGAGCGGAG
>VBCT01000351.1 GCA_005882235.1 Betaproteobacteria bacterium | reverse complement strand
GCCGCCTCGGGCGATAAGTCGCCGAAGGAAGCCATGGAGCGCGCGCAGAAACGCGCCGAGCGGTATTACAAGGTATAGCGCTACGGCAACAAGGTTTGAACAGCAGTTTTTTCGACAACAAGAACACCCTCGGGCTGCTGTTCATGCTGCCCGCGGGTGTTCTGCTTCTGCTTTTCCTCACGTACCCTCTCGGGCTCGGCACCTGGCTCGGCTTCACCGACGCCAAGATCGGCCGTGCCGGTGAGTGGATCGGAATCGAGAACTTCCAGTTCCTCATCGGCGACAGCGTAGCGCGGCTGTCCCTGTTCAATACCCTGTTCTATACCACCGTAGCGAGCGTGCTCAAGTTCGTCCTCGGGCTGTGGCTGGCGCTTATCCTCAACCGCCGCCTTCCGTTCAAGTCGTTCATCCGCGCGATCGTGCTGCTGCCGTTCATCGTGCCGACCGCGCTGTCCGCCATCGCCTTCTGGTGGATCTACGACTCCCAGTTCTCGGTGGTGAGCTGGACGCTTTCGAAGATGGGCCTGATCGACCGGTACATCGATTTTCTCGGCGAGCCCTGGCTCGCGCGGCTTTCGGTGACCGCGGCGAACATCTGGCGGGGGGTCCCGTTCGTGGCGATTTCCCTCCTCGCGGGCCTGCAGACCATTCCGCCGTCGCTCTATGAAGCCTCCTCGATCGACGGCGCGACGCCCTGGCAGCAGTTCTGGAACGTCACGCTGCCGCTGCTCACGCCGATCATCGCGGTGGTGATGACCTTCAGCGTGCTCTTCACGTTCACGGATTTCCAGCTCATTTACGTGCTCACGCGCGGCGGGCCGCTCAACGCCACTCACTTGATGGCGACGCTCGCGTTCCAGCGCGGCATCCCCGGCGGCGCGCTCGGCGAAGGCGCCGCGCTGGCGATGCTGATGGTGCCGTTTCTGCTGGCGGCGATTATGTTCTCCTACTTCGGATTGCAGCGCCGTGCCTGGCAGCAGGGCGGCGGCGACAAGTGAGCGACAAAACCGACGCCGCGGGAATGGAGTACCTGCAATCCTTGCCGCGACGCTGGGTGACGCTCTACATCCCGCTCGGGGTGTTCATGTTCGTGCTGCTCTTCCCTTTCTACTGGATGGTGATGACCTCGTTCAAGTCGAACGAGGAGCTGATGTCGAAGGCGGCGAACCCCTTCTGGATCGTCAAGCCGACACTCGATCATTTCGAGAAGCTGCTGTTCCGCACCGAGTACCCGCAATGGCTTTGGAATACGATCCTCATCTCGGTATTGTCGACGTTCATCTCGCTATTTGCGGCAGTGCTCGCCGCCTACGCGATCGAGCGGCTGCGGTTCAGGGGCTCGCGCCAGGTCGGGCTGTCGATCTTCTTCGCCTACCTCGTCCCGCCGTCGATCCTGTTCATCCCGCTCGCGCTCATCGTGTTCAAGCTGGGGCTGTTCGACTCGGTGTGGGCACTCATCCTCACCTATCCCACGTTCCTGATACCGTTCTGCACCTGGCTGCTCATGGGCTATTTCCGCACCATTCCCTATGAGCTCGAGGAGTGCGCCCTTATCGACGGGGCGACGCGCTGGCAGATCCTGGTGAAGATCATGCTGCCGCTGGCGGTGCCGGGACTGATCTCCGCCGGGATCTTCGCCTTCACGCTGTCGTGGAACGAGTTCATCTACGCGCTCACCTTTATCTCGTCCTCCGAGAACAAGACGGTCCCGGTGGGCGTAATCACCGAGCTGGTCGAAGGCGACGTCTACCACTGGGGGGCGCTGATGGCGGGTGCACTGCTCGGCTCGCTGCCCGTGGCGATTCTCTATTCGTTCTTCGTCGAGTACTACGTGTCCGGCATGACCGGAGCGGTCAAGGAATGAACCACTTGGATTTCAAGGGACGTACCGCAGTCGTCACCGGCGGATTGCAAGGGATAGGCGCAGCGATCGTCAAGCGCCTCGAGGGTTCCGGCGCAACCGTCAGGGTGTGGGATCTCGCCGCAAAGAAGGACCCGGTCGACGTTTCGGATGTGGCCGCGGTCGAGCGCGCGACGCAGAAGGCGCTCGCCGACCTCGGAAAGATCGACGTCCTCGTCAATAACGCCGGAATCGCGGGCCTCAACGTGCCCACTGCCGAGTATCCCGTCGAGGAATGGGAGCGCGTGCTGAGAGTGAATCTCACGAGCCAGTTCCTGTGCTGCCGTGCCGTCGCCCCGCACATGGTGAAGCGCAAGTACGGGCGCATCGTCAACATCGCCTCGATCGCCGGGAAGGAAGGCAACCCGAACGCGGTCGCCTACAGCGCGTCCAAGGCGGGGGTTATCGCGCTTACCAAGTCCTTGGGCAAAGAACTTGCGCAAACCGGCGTCCTCGTCAACTGCGTCACCCCCGCCGCAGCGAAGACCGCGATCTTCGACCAGATGACCCGCGAGCACATCGACTATATGCTCTCCAAAATTCCGATGAACCGCTTCGTGACGGTCGACGAGATCGCCGCCCTGGTATGCTGGCTCGCGTCCGAGGATTGTTCGTTTTCCACCGGCGCGGTGTTCGATATCTCAGGTGGCAGGGCGACTTACTGACATGGCAAAGAAGAAGACGCCTGCGCTTCGCAGCCAATCCTGGTTCGGGCGGCAGGACATCTACGGCTTCATCTACCGCGGCTGGGTGAAGAACCGCGGGGTGCCGCAGGACCAGTTCGACGGGCGCCCCGTGATCGGGATCTGCAACACCTGGTCGGAGCTCACGCCCTGCAACACGCACTTCCGCACGCTCGCCGAGCACGTGCGGAACGGGGTGCTCGAGGCGGGCGGGTTCCCGATGGAATTCCCGGTGATGTCGCTCGGGGAAACGCTGCTTCGGCCCACCGCGATGCTCTACCGCAACCTCGCGAGCATGGACGTCGAGGAGTCGATCCGCGCCAATCCGCTCGACGGCGTGG
>VBCT01000345.1 GCA_005882235.1 Betaproteobacteria bacterium | reverse complement strand
GTACGCCGTGGCCTACCTCATCCTCGTCTACAAGCGTCCCGCGCCCACGCGTGCAAGGCGGGGATTCGCCATCCTGATGGACAATCTCGTCGGCAGCTACATCGCGTACTTCGGAGGCGCTTTCGCCGCGTACGTGGGGTTCCTTTTCCTCACGACGGTGGGGTGGGGCCTGCGGTTCGGGCGCCCCTACCTGTTCCTCGCGACCGCCATCGCCATCCTCGGCATGGTCTGGAACCTCGCTGCAAGCCCCTATTGGCAGGAGCACCCGCTCTTCGGTGCCACGATCATCTTCGGCCTGATTGCAAATACCGTCAATGCCTCGATTCTCCTCGCGAGAATCGCGGGTGCGAACGGCCTGCTTGCGGAGAAAATCGAGGAAGTCTCGCGACTCGCGTGGCAGGATCAGCTGACCAAGCTGCCGAACAGGCCTTATTTCCGCGAGCGTCTGGCGCAGATGGTCGCTGCTGCCGCGAGAAACGGACGCCAGGTCGCGCTGCTCCTGTTCGACATCGACGGCTTCAAGGCGGTCAACGACACGCTGGGGCACGAGGCAGGAGACCGCCTGCTTCAGGAGATCGCCGAGCGCGTGGGACGCCGGGTCCGCCAGGCGGACACTTTCGCGAGAGTCGGCGGCGACGAGTTCGTGATCCTCATGGAAATAGCCCGTGACAGGTCCGACGCAGTTCCCGTCGCCGAAACGGTGGTGGCGGCGATCGGCGAGATCGAAATGTTTGCCGAGCGGGGGCTGCGCGTCGGTGCGAGCGTCGGCATCGCCTGCAGCGGCCCCCCTCCGTTTCGGGAGCGAATCGCCGACGAATTGCTGATACAGGCCGATCGCGCCATGTACGAGGCCAAGCGCGCCGGGAAAGGCCGCTACAAGTTTGCCGGCGACAGCGGCTAAAGTCGCTTCAGAGGATTGATCCGGCCTCTTGACGCGGCAACACGCGGAGGCCAAGCTCGCACCCTTCGGTCTCATGGAGCCGACGCATGGCCACGCCCGAACTGAAATCCTCCGAGCTGAAGCTCGACCCCGACAAGCTCTATCTGGAGGAGGTATTTACAGACCGCCGCATCGGCACCCTGCGCCGCCTCACTCCGGTAACGAAGGACGGAAAACCGGACGCCTCGAAGACCGTGCTCTACGTCGGGGAGACCCAGATCATGACACCCGCGGGATCGATCCCGATCGCGTTCGAGATCGGCGCGGAATCGCTCGGCGAGGCCGCCGAGAAGTTCGGGGCGCTCGCCAAGGATGCGATCGACCGCACCGTGCGCGAGCTTCAGGAGCTGCGCCGCCAGGCGAGCTCGTCGATCGTGGTTCCGCAAGGCCCCTTGAGCGGCGGGGGCGGAAAGATCCAGCTTCCCTGAGAATCGCCGTCGCGCGAGCCTATTTGATCAGTCCGGACTTCGCCGCGATCTCCGAAACGCGCCGGTGCTCGTCGCGGATCTCGGCGAGAAGCTTCTCCGGCGGGGAATAGTCCATCAGCATTCCGAGAGGCCTGAGCTTCGCGCCGATGGCGGGCGACTTGATGACGCGCTCGAGCGCGGGAACCAGCGCTCGCGTGACTTCGGCAGGCACGCCTGCCGGTGCGAAGAATCCCACCCAGACTCCGAAGAGCTTTTCCGAGTAGCCGAGCTCCGACAGCGTCGGGATATCCGGAAAATCCGGATACCCGCTCGAGATGACGATGCCCAGCAGCGTGCCGCTCCTCAGGTGGCCGGTCATCGTGCCGAGCGCGAGGACGACGCCTTCGACGTGCCCGCCGAGCAGGGCGGTGACCGCGGGCGAGGCGCCCGTGAACGGCACCGTGGTGAGTCCCGCTCCGGTGAGCGAATTGAGCGTCAGCACGCAGAAATCGCCCACCGATCCCGCCCCCGCGGTTCCGATGCGTACGCTCCCCGGGTTCTTTTTCGCGTGCTCCGCGATTTGGCTGAGAGTCTTGTAGGGCGCGTCGCCGCGGACGGCGAGAATGCTGGGCGAGCGCATCGCGAGTCCGAGCGGCGTGAGATCGGTGAGCGGGTTGTAGTTCGCGGTCTTGGGGTCGAGGATCGAGCGGAAAACGAGCGACGCGTTGTTCGTAAGGACGATGGTGTAACCGTCGGGTTTGGATTTGACGACGAGCTCGGTGCCGAGCGCGCCGCCCGCGCCGGGCCGGTTGACCGGAACGATCGCGACCCTGAGCTCGCGGGAAAGCTCGTCGGCGATCGCGCGCGCCGATGGCGCGCGCGGAAGTGTCGCTCGCGTCTCCGGGCGCGAGCGGAATGACGAGCGTCACCGATCCCTTGGGGTAGTCCTGGGCGTGGAGCGCGGTCGCCGCGGCGAGCAACAGCGCCGCGCAGGCGGTGAGCGCGATGTTCATTGTCTGAATTCTCCTATCACGGCACTTCGTAGCCCAGTTCCCTGCAGCTAGCGTGCGCGTAACGGACCCCCGCGGCGCGCTCCAGTCCGTCCCCGTTTGCCGCAACGACTTTCCCTTCGCGAATGTAGAGAACCATCGGGTAGAACCCCTCATAGCCTCCGCGCCAACCCTTGTCGTTGATCATCACGCACACCGCCCAGCCGTGTTGGCGGTCGCGCAGGAGCGCGTCCTTCTGGTAGAGGGGCTTGGGGCCTGCCTTGAACTCGATCAAGGCAAAATCGGGCTCGACGAGGTGGGTTCTCAGATAGTCGCGGACGATTTTTTCATAGCCCTCCGGGCGCTGGCCGTAGTCGAGCGCCGCCAGCTCTTCGCCGGAGAGGGGTTGGGACTGGCAGCCGGCGAGGAACGCCGAGGCGATCGATGTCGCGGCCAGGATCCCCATCAGGAGGCGCACGGGCTGTTCGATCAGGGCGTCACGAACGGAGCCCCCAGCTCGTTGCAGTCGGCGCGCGCGTAGCGCCAGCCGATGATGTTGTCGTCCGCCCCGCCGTTCACTGCGACGATCTTCCCGTCGCGGATGAAAAACACCATCGGGTAGGGGCCGTCGTAGGCGCCGCTCGTGTTCTTGTCGTTGATCCACACGCAGACTCCCCAGCCGTATCGAAGCGGGCGCAGCGCCGTTTCCTGCTGGAAGAGCTGCTTGGGTCCGGCTTTGAACTCGACGATCGCGTTGCCGGGATCGAGGAGCTTGGGCCAGAGGTAGTCGCGGATGAGCTTCTCGTGGTTTTCCGGGCGCGGGCCGTAGTCGTAGGCCGCCATCTCCGACTGGGTCGGCGGATTCTTGCATCCACCGGTCAGAGCTGCGGCCGTACCGACACCGAGGATTGCCAGAAACATTGCGATACGCTGCATTGGAGTTCCTCCGTCCTTTTTCAGTTGAGCGCTGCAAGATCTTCGGGGGGGATTCTCAAAGTCGCGGCCGCGGTATTTTCCTCCAAATGCGCGATCGAGGCCGTGCCGGGAATCGGGAGCATGACCGGCGAACGCGCAAGCAACCACGCGAGCGCCACCTGCGCGGGCGGCAGTCCGAGCCGTCGGGCGAGCCCTTTCAGGCCGCGCGACCTGAGCGCCGCTCCGTCGCCGAGCGGATACCACGGGATGAAGGCGACGCCGAGCCGCTCGCAGGCTTTGAGCACGTCTTCCGATTTCCTGTTCTCCAGATTGTATTGGTTCTGCACCGATGCGATGGGAGCGATCCGGCGCGCCGCTTCCAGCTGCGTCACGCTGACGTTGGAGAGCCCCAGGTGCCGGATTTTGCCGGCGCGCTGGGCCTCGGCGAGCACGCCCACCGAGTCGGCGAAGGGTACCTGCGGATCCGGGGCGTGAAGCTGATAGAGGTCGACGCGCTCGAGCCTCAAGCGCTTCAAGCTCCCGTCCAGCGCCCTGCGCAGATGCTCGGGGCGGCCGTCCGGGTCCCAACGGCGCCTGCTCGGTCGCACGACCCCGCCCTTGGTGCCGATGACGAGGCCCTCCGGATAGGGATACAGGGTTTCCGCGATGAAGGATTCGGAAGCGTGAGGCCCGTAGCTGTCGGCGGTGTCGAAGAAATTGATTCCGAGCTCGAGCGCCCGATGCAGCAGGAGCTTCGCCGTGCGCGGATCGGCCGGCGGGCCCCAGATGTCGCTGCCGTCGGTGGTCACGCGCATTGCGCCGAAACCCATGCGCCGCACGATGAGATCGCCGAGGTGCAGCGCTCCGGCCGCAGCCGCTGGATTCCCGTGCTCGTTCAAGCTACTTGGGTTGTGCCACGGTCCGCAGGTAAGGCTTGTGCGTCTTGAAGCCTTGCGGGTACTTTTTCTTCGCCTCCTCGTCGGATACCGAGGTCGGTATGATCACGTCCTGGCCCGGCTTCCAGTTCACCGGCGTCGCCACCGCGTGTTTGGCGTTCAGCTGTAGTGAATCGAGCAGGCGCAGAACCTCGTCGAAATTTCTGCCCGCGCTCATCGGATAGACGAGCATCGCCTTCACCTTCTTGTCGGGGCCGATCATGAACACCGAGCGGATCGTGGCGTTGTCCGCCGCGGTGCGTTTGCCGCCGCTCGCGTTGG
>VBCT01000349.1 GCA_005882235.1 Betaproteobacteria bacterium | reverse complement strand
CAAGGTCGAAGCATCGTGAGTCAGGGCTATTGTTGTTGTGGTAGCCTTGACTCTTGGCATCCTCTTCTCCATC
The DNA here is from genome assembly GCA_005882235.1 of Betaproteobacteria bacterium. GTDB lineage: Bacteria > Pseudomonadota > Gammaproteobacteria > Burkholderiales > SG8-39 > VBDM01. Next base: position 2,174 of record VBCT01000349.1, on the reverse strand, counting down.
GGCGGATGATCGCCACATTCAGTCGTTGAAGGGGCTATGACTATGGACATCATCGTCGCTGCCTTAATGGTTATCGTCGCGCTCGTCTTTGTCGGCATAGCTATCCACGCTGCCCGTTGATAGAGGGCGTTAACCGCGCGTTCGAAAACGAACGCTAGCTACATGGCCAGGCACGCAATCCTCGCCCATTCAGTCGCACTCCTCGCCGTTTGCCTCGGCGCCTCTTGCACCACGCCCGAGACAACGGAGGAACCGCCGCTGACGCTCGTGAAGTGGGACGACCTGCCCCTCGAGCTGAAGAAGATGTCGGTGCCGCCCTATTCCGCGATCTCCTACTGCGCGTTGCACGCGAGCTTACAAGGTTCGGACCCGGACGCGGTGAAGGCGGATCTGGCGGAGTGCTTGAGCGCCGACCTGCTGGCAACGTACGGCACCTTCCTCGTCTGCCACCTTGCCGCCAACAATCTGCAAGGAAAGGCGTATGCTGAGCAGCGTAGAAAGTGCCTTCTTCAAAGCGGGGCGAAACCCGGCTAAGCTTTCGGTAGGACGTTCATAGGAGCCTGTCATGCGAAAACTCCTCCTCCTCCTCGGCGCTTTGCTCGCCGCGTTCGCGGTAGCCGCGCCGCTTCCCTACGATGAATCGGCCGACGCCAAGGCAGCCGTTCAACAAGCGCTCAGCGCCGCAAAGGAGAGTCGCATCCCTGTTTTCGTCATCTTTGGCGCGAACTGGTGCGAAGACTGTCGCGCGCTCGATCTCGCCATCAAGAGTGGCAAGAATGCCGAGCTGCTTGCCCGGCAGTTCAAGGTAGTCAAGGTCGACATCGGGAACTTCGACCGAAACCTCGACCTCGTTGCCGCATACGGCAATCCCATCAAGAAGGGGATTCCCGCGGCCGTGGTTCTCTCTCCAAACAACGAAGTCCTCTACGCCACCCGTGCCGGCGAGCTCGCCGATGCCCGGCGCATGAGCGAAAGCGGCATCTACGACTTCCTCAGGAAGGTCGCGCAAACGGCGAAGGCGAAGCGGTAGCTAGCGCGCTCGCGCGCCGCGCCAGCCCCGGGGAATCGAGGACAGCAGCTTCTTCGTATAGGGGTGCTGCGGACTGCGATAGATGTCGTCCGAATTGGCGACCTCGACGACCTCGCCTTCGTTCATGACCATCACCTGATCGGCCATGTACTTGACCACGGCAAGGTCGTGCGAGATGAAGATGTAGCTCATGTGGTACTCGTCCTGCAGGTCCTGCAGCAGATTCAGGACCTGCGCCTGGATCGAGACATCGAGCGCCGATACCGCCTCGTCGCAGATGAGCACGTCAGGCTTCATGGTGAGGCAGCGGGCGATTGCGATCCGTTGTCTCTGCCCTCCTGAGAATTCGTGCGGATACTTGAAGAACGAAACCTCTGGGAGCCCTACCTCTTCCAGCAATTTGTAGACTCTCTCGCGGCGCTCGCCTTCGCTGGACGCAATGCGGTGCACTTGGAGCGGCTCCATAAGAAGCTGGCCGATCGTGAAACGCGGATTGAGCGAAGCATAGGGATTCTGGAAGACGATTTGGATCCGCCGCTTGTACGGCATCAACTCTTTCTGCGGGATGGACAGCAGGTCCTTGCCGTCGAACAAGGCCTCGCCGCTCGATTCCCCTCGCAGGCGCAGCAGCGTCAGCGCGACCGTCGTCTTGCCCGAACCCGATTCGCCGACTATGCCCAGGGTTTTTCCCCGGGCCAGCTTGAAAGAAACGTCGTTGACCGCCTTGAACTCCTTCCTTCCGAACAGGCCCTCGCGCGAATAGAAGCTCTTGCCGAGGTGGCGCACCTCGAGAATGATCTCTTCGTCGCCGCGCAGCCCGCGGCTGCGCTCCTCCAGAGCTCCCCCGGCGGGCGGTCCGGGCTTCAGGAAATCGTCGATCACGGGCAATCTCCTGGGACGCCGCGTGAGCTGCGGCCGGCAAAGCAGCAGCGCCCGGGTGTAGGCGTCCTGCGGCGCCTCGAATATCTGTTCCACTCTCCCCTGTTCCTTGATCTCACCCTCGCGCATCACCACGACATGGTCGGCGATCTCGCCCACGAGCGCGAGATCGTGCGTGATGAACAGCACCGACATGCGCAGCCGCTTCTGCAGCGCGGCGATCAGTTCCAGGATCTGCTTCTGGATGGTCACGTCGAGCGCGGTC
>VBCT01000348.1 GCA_005882235.1 Betaproteobacteria bacterium | reverse complement strand
AATGTGCGGCGAGCCGTCCGAGCGCGAGACGCGAGTTTTCGACGACGAGAAACGGAAGGTCTCCCTGAGAAGCATCGGGTTCCTCGGCGATTGCTGCGGCGGCTCCCCGTTCCTTTGCCACTCCGATGAATCGGTGCCCGTCGAATCGCTCGCCGCGCAGAGCGATGAACAGCGCGCCCCGCTCGAGCGTGCGGCTGTCGGTCGACACGGAATCGAAGCGGACATCCTCACCGATGAGGCGCGCCCCGATCGCGGTCGCGGCCTCGCGCAGGCTCATCATCGGCCCCATCGCGCGAGCGCTTCTTTAGCTTCGAGCGCATCGGAGAAAGGCAGTCGCCGGCCGTCGATCTCCTGGTAGGTTTCGTGGCCTTTTCCGGCGATGAGCACGACATCATCGGCGTTCGCCGAAGCGATGGCGTGGGCGATCGCCGTCCGGCGATCCTCGATGGCTTCGTGCGCGACGGGGATCGCGGCGGTGATTTCGGCGATGATGGCGCCAGGATCCTCGCCGCGCGGATTGTCGCTCGTCACCGTGATCGCATCGGCGTGCCGCGATGCCACCGCTCCCATCAGCGGCCGCTTGCCGCGGTCGCGCTCGCCTCCGCAGCCGAATACGGCCACCAGGCGTCCGCCGCTCGCCCGGGAAACGTCCTTCAGCGCGACCAGGGTCTTTTCGAGCGCGTCGGGCGTGTGGGCATAATCGACCACCACGAGAGGCTTGTCGCCTCCGCCCAGCCGCTGCATGCGTCCCGCGACCGGTTGCAGATCTTCGAGCGCCGCAGTGGCGCGCTCGAAAGGCACTCCGGAGACGAGCATCGTGGTGAGGACTCCCAGCAGGTTGGATACGTTGAAGCGGCCAAGCAAGGTGCTTTCGATGCGCGCCTCGCCCCAGGAACTCTCGACTTCGAAGGCGATCCCCTTCGGCGACACTTCGATCGCGTGCGCCTCGGCGTAGCTCTCGAGTCCCGCGCGGGCGGCAACTCCCGCGAAACAGCTGTAGCCGGCGCGGTTCAGGCCGCGCCCGGCGAGCACTCGGGCGAGCTGCACTCCCTGCACGTCGTCCATATTGAGCACGGCGTGCTTGAGCTCCGGCACTTCGAACAGGCGCTGCTTCGCGCGCGCGTAGTTCTCCATGTCGCCGTGATAATCGAGGTGATCGCGCGAGAGATTGGTGAACAGAGCGGCTCCGAAAGCGACGCCGTTGACGCGCCCCTGCTCGAGGCCGATCGAGGTGACTTCCATCGCCACGCCCTGCGCCCCCGCGGCCAGCAGTCGGGCAAGCGAACGATGCAGCGCGACGGCATTCGGCGTGGTGTTGAGTCCGGCATCGAATTTTCCAAGCTCCTTGCTTCCCGGTAGGGCCGGGAAGCCCGTGCCCAGAGTGCCGATCACCGCGGTTCGAGCGCCGCAGGCTCCACACGCTTGGGCAATCCAGTGGCTGCACGAGGTCTTCCCGTTGGTCCCCGTCACGCCCATCGTCCACAATCTCTCCGAGGGACGCCCGTAGACCTCGTGCGCAAGAAGACCCGCGAGCCCGCGCAGATTGCCGACCCCGATGTTGGGCACGCGCCAAGCGCTGTTCCATTCGAAGCCTTCGCTTTCCCATAGAATGGCGGCGGCGCCGCGCTCGAGCGCACTCGGAATGAAGTCGCGCCCGTCGTGGCGCGCCCCTGGGTAGGCGAGAAACACTTCCCCCGCGGCCAGAGTCCGGCTGTCCACGGCAAGGGCCGTCATGCGCGCCCCTTGCGCAGCGAGTCGCTTCCGGATGTGCTCGACTTGATCTCGCACACTTAAACGCTTTCCTTCACTTCCTCTCCTTCGGGGGGCAGCTCGATCGGCTGCATCGGCCCGTCGGGCGGTACGTCGAGCACCCGCAGTGCCCCCGCCATCACCTGCGCAAATACCGGCGCGGCCACGGTCCCGCCGTAGTACCGGCCGGCCGAGGGCTCGTCGATCATCACTGCGATCACGAGGCGCGGGTGCGAGGCGGGCGCAAAGCCGACGAACGAGGAAACGTACTTGTCGGCGGCATAGATGCCGTTTTCCTGCTTGTGCGCGGTGCCCGTCTTTCCGGCGACGCGATAGCCCATGATCTGTGCGCGGGGCGCGGTGCCGCTCCGGTTGACCGCCATCTCGAGCATCGCGCGAACCGCGCCGGCAGTTCTGGGGGCCATCACGCGCCGCGCAGGGGGAGGGATGTCCACGCGAAGCATGGAGAGCGGAACCACCTCCCCGTCGCGCGCGAAGACGCTGTAGGCGCGCGCGAGCTGCACGAGCGAGACCGATATGCCGTG
>VBCT01000347.1 GCA_005882235.1 Betaproteobacteria bacterium | reverse complement strand
GTCCGGCGCCGGTCACGGTGATCGGTTCGCCGCCTATTTCCGAAAGGGCGCGCGAGAGATGATCTTGCACGGTATTGCCGGAAGGCTGAGATTGCCAACCCTCCATGCCCGCGCCGCAGTAGCTCACTCCGATGGCAAACCTCATTCTACAACCCCGAAAACAACGATCGGCGCACGAGGCGCCGATCGTTTAAGGAGACCTCTATGGGAATCAGCCGAGCGCCTGTAGCATCGTTTGGGCCTGTTGTTGCTGTGCCGTATCGCCTTCTTTCACTACTTCCTTCAGCAACTCGCGGGCCCCGTCCTTGTCGCCCATCTCTTCGTACGCCTTGGCGAGATCGAGCTTGGTCGCCACTTCCTGCCATCGCGCGTCCGGAGCAGCGCCCGAACCGTTGCCGCTGCCGGGTGTACCGAGATCCAGACTGATGGCGGCCAGATCCACGGAGGGCGTTTTGGGCGCCTCGGTTTTCTCTTCACCGCCGCCCGAAGGTGTTCCAAGGTCGAAATCGATCGCTCCCAGGTCCGCAGCGGAAACCGGAAAGGCGGCCGGCGCGGCATCGGCCGAGGTGGAAAGACCCGGTTTGTCGCCCACCGGCAAATCGAAATCGATGCTGAGCGGCTCCGATGAAGGGATCGCGCTCGTGGCAGCCGCGGTCCCGACAGCGGCGGACTTGTCTCCGCCGAGACCGAGATCGAAATCGAGGCCGGCCGCGGACTCCGCCGAGGACGCCGATCCAACGCCGAGATCGAGGTCCGGCAGCGGAGCAGAACCTCCAGATGTCGCCGCGCCAACGTCAAAATCGATGTTGAGGGGTGCCGCGGGCTCGAGCGGCGGTTGAGTGCTCGTGCTGAAGGCCGGCATCCGCGTCGTTGTGTTCGTGCTGAACGCCGGCATCTGCGCCGTTTCATTGAACCGGTGCGGTGCGTTTCCCGGCTTGCCCCCGTAGAGCGCGTTGGCCGGGTCGATCGACAATCCCAGACCGGCCACCTTTTCCCATTCCGCCCCGCGTCCACCGGTTGCGGCCCGCAGCTCGTTCGCGGCCGCCTCGAATGACCTCGTGTCCTTCCGATTGGCGTAAATCTCGAGGAGCTTGACGCGAATCGCCTGGCGACTGGAATCCTTGGCGAGCGCGTCTCTCAGAATCTCCTCGGCCTGGGCATCGCGGCCGTAGGCCATGTAGACGTCGGCTTCCGCGATCGGGTCGATCTCCTCGGTGTCGGCCTTGCCGACGCCACCTTGACCGAAATCGCTCTGAAGCGAGCTCGCGCTGGTGTCAACGTTACGACCCCCTACGCTCCCCAGTACCGAGTCGGCATCCGAAGGCACGACGCTCATGATGCTGTTCTCGAACTGCGAATTGCGTTTCCTGCGCCAGCGGTAGGCAGCGTAACCCACCAGCAGGATCGCGGCGACGCCGGTGCCACCCAGCTTATAGGGGTCATCGAGCAACTCGTCGACGAAACTGGTTTCAATCGTCGCAGGCGCGGGCGCAGCCTTGGCCCTGGGAGCGGCCTTCGCGACCTCGGTTTTCGCGGGTTCCGGCGCCTTGGCGGCAGGTTCGGGAGCCTTTGCCGACTCGGGCGCTTTCGCAGTTTCGGCAGCTTTTGCCCCTTCCTGCGCCTTCGCGGGTTCGGGAGCCTTGGCCGGTTCCAGAGCTTTCGTCGGCTCGGGCGCTTTGGGCGCTGCTTTGGCGGGCTCTGGGGACGCGGGCGCTTCCGCCTTGGCTGCAGGCGCGACCTTGGCGGGCTCGCCGGCTTTCGCCGCAGAGGCGGCTTTCGCGGCTTCGGCCTGCTGCTGTAACTGGGCTCCGGTCTGGCTCTTTATCTGCGCCAGTTTCTGCACGTCCTGCAGATTCCTTTCCAGGAGAGCAATGCGCTCCTGGACTTCCTTCAGCGCATTGTCCTTGGCCGCCAAGTCATCGGCTGCTGCGGTGCCTGCCGCCTTTGCCCCGCGCTTGGCGTCGCCGGCGCGTGAGAGGCGAAGCTCATCCTTGGGCGGTTCCTTGGACGGCACCGGCTTTTCTTCCTTGGGTGCACTGATTTGTCCCGATATCTGACGGCCACCTTGAGACCCCGGGGTCGATGCGACGGCGATTCCGAGGCTGCGGCGATATTCGTTGAAGTCGGCGTACTGGG
>VBCT01000346.1 GCA_005882235.1 Betaproteobacteria bacterium | reverse complement strand
CCGCGTACGACCTCGTAGACGTCTGAGACCCCGAACTCCCGGACTAGGCCGGCGGGCGCCGCTGCAGCAGGCGCCGCGTCCACCTGGACGGGCACGGGTTCGGCCGGATTCACCTCGGCCGGCAGTACCTCCACTTGCGCCGGCGACGCCGATCCCCCGACCGTTTCCTGCCCTGGCGTTCCGGTCTCCGCTGCCGTAGCTTGAGCGGTCGCAATCGGCTCTGCGGCAGCGGGGCCCTCCGGTGGCTCTCCGAGTGGCACCAGCAAAATGGGTTCAGCCGAGGTCAGAGGCTCAGCCGATGGCGCCGAAGCAAGCGGTTCCGACAGTTCGGTCTCCCGCGGCTGCGCGGCCTGAAGCGCCTTGAGTCTGGCCCGACCGGCGTATTCGGGTGGATCGAGCAGGAAGGTGTATTCGCGGACCAGACGCCCGTTCGCCCAGTTCAACTCCACCAGCAGGTCGATGAACGGCTCGTTGATCGCCTGGCCGGACGTGAGAGTCATCACATACTGGCCACTGGGGCGTCGCTGAACGGCAAATTTGACCGACATCAATGCCGGATTCAGGTCTATGTTGGCCTGGCGGAAGACCTCCCCCGGCGCGAGGCGCGCACCCAGCGTGTCGCCTTCACCTTTCTGCAGAGAAACGATCTCGATTTCCGCCCTGAGCGGCTGGCCAAGCATGGAGAGAACCGACAACTTGCCCAGGCCCGCTGCCCAAGCGAGCGAGGGCAGAATCAGGCTCGCGACTGCCGGCAAACAAATTTTTGAGGCGAACTTCCCCACTTGCCACCCTGAACCTAAGTGGAAACAAATTAAAATACCATCATGGCCTTAGCCTTGCAAGCTCAACTTTCATCTCAGAAATTGCGTCAAGTGACTATTTTTTCACGAAGTTTGCTTGTTTTTCCCCTCAT
>VBCT01000340.1 GCA_005882235.1 Betaproteobacteria bacterium | reverse complement strand
TGAGCGCCAGCACGCCGTACAAGCCCACGAAAGCCAGCACCAGCGCGAGGACGGCAAACGTGGCGATGAGCGTCATGTTGAAGCGCTGCCGCGCCAGTGAACCCGCGACCACGCTCTCGAACGTGCGTATCTCCTTCAGTGTCGCCGACGAGCTCACCTCGTGCACCGTCTGGCGAACCAGCGGCAGCGCAGCGAGCGGGTCAGCGCCGGACACGCGCACCACCAGCGTCAGCGCAAATGCGGGCAACTGCGAGAGCGGGACGTACACCTGGGCCGGAGCGTCGGCGTCCAACGACACGGTCTTCACGTCGTCCACGACGCCGACGATGACCCGGGGCGGCCGATCGCGGGCGAATTCGAACAGCGCCGTTACTTCCCGCCCGAGGGCGTCCGCCTCACTGCCAAAGTGCTCGCGCGCGAACTTCCGATTCACGATCATGGACGCACGTCCAGGCTCGTCATCCGAGGCATCGAACACACGGCCGGCGACGAGATGAATGCGCGCCGCCCCGAAGTAGTCGCCGGCCACAATCTGAAGTTGCGCGCTGGGATTCCGGCCGTTCTCGTACACCTTGCCGACTGGACGGACGCCGCCGTTTTCGAAAGCCCCGCTCATCGGGAGGGTGACGACGCCGCCGGCGGCGACAATACCGGGCGCTGATGCGAGACGGGCCATGATTTGATCGAACGTCGCGGACCAGCGCGCGCCGTCGACGAGTGGCTGAGGGCGCCCCGCGAGGGGGATGGACACGCGGGCCGTCAGGGCGTTCGAAGGATCGAAGCCAGGCCGCACCTGCTGCAGGCTGATGAAGCTGCGGGTCAACAGCGCAGCGCCGATGAGCAGTACGAGCGACAGCGCCACCTCGGTCATGACCAGAACGCGCCGCGTTCTCGACACGGACACCGCGGCGCGCGTGAAGCGCAAACGCGCTGCATACGCCGCTGCCACGCCGAAGCCGAGCGCCGCGATCAGCGCCAGCAGGCCCGCGAACGACAGCACCCGCCAGTCGAACCCGACGTCATCGGCTCTCGGGAGCGAGCCCGGCACCAGCGACAGCATGACCTTCGTTCCCCAGAATGCGAGCGTCAGCCCGACCACCATGCCCAGGAGACAAAGCACGAGAGTCTCGGTCACGAGCTGTCGCGCGAGGCGCCCGCGCGTCGCTCCCAACGCCGATCGCACCGCAAGCTCGCGTTCGCGTGCGTGAACTCTGCCGACCAGGAGGCTGGTGACGTTCGCTGCCGCGATCGCGAGCACGAAGGCGACCGCGCCCAGGAGAATGAAGAGGGGCCGCCGGACACGTTCAGCCGCCTGATCCACCATCGACACGAGCTGGTAGGTCGATTTCGGCTGGTCGTTCACAGGAATGTTGCGTCTGAGCATTGCGGTGAGCTCGGCTTGCGCCACGGACGCCGAGCACTCGCCGTTGCCGCACCGTTCCGGCAGTTTGCCGATGGCCACGAGGTTCTGGACGTCATAGTTGCGCACATCCGACGCGTCCAAGACGAGCGGAGTCCACACGTCCGTGCGAGTGCCGAACTGGAATGGCGCGGGAAGCTCGGCGCCGCGCGGAAACGCGAACCCGGGCGGCATCACGCCGGTGAGGGTAAAGGGAACGTCGCCGAGGTAGATGCGCTTTCCGACGATGTCGCGACTACCGCTGAACTTGCGTTGCCAGAGGTCGTAGCTGATCAGCGCGACCTGGGGTCCACCCGGCACCGCCTCTGCGCGGGTGAATGCGCGGCCAACCGCTGGCGAGACACCCAGCACGTCGAAGAGTGCCGGTGACACGCGTGCGCCGGCAACCGGCTCTCGCTCGGCTTCGGGGGACTCGGCAATCGCGTAGGGCCACGCCCGGAAGGCTGCCACCGCCTCGAAGCTGCGCGAGTCACGCTCGATGTCCGAGTACGAGCCGCTGCTCAGCGGCAGCTTCCACACATTGCCATCGTCGCCGCGCACGGCAAGCCAGATGATGTTGATGCGCTCCGCATCCCGGTATGGGAGAGGTCGTAACAGGACACCGTTGACGACGTTGAAGACGGCGAGCGTGGCACCGAGGCCAAGTCCCAGTGTGATAACTGCCGCCGCGGCGAAGAGAGGGTTGCGGCGCAGCATGCGAACGCCGTATCGGAGATCCTGGATGAAGTTCTCCAGTGGCATCGGGAGCTCCCAAGTGGGGACTCCTGGTTGGATACGAAGGCGCGACCCAGGGTTGCAGGTCGGGAAGTAACACGAAACTCACAGCAACACTCACAACACCTGCGAGCCCTGGACTTCCACCGACCTTGCTTGACTTTTCATCTTTCGGCGTGGATTGTCAGTCAGCTCACAAGTCCCTCCCTTTGCGTGTGGCAGTGAGAGAGGGGACTGCGTCACAGTTCCGATCCTGCAGAGGGTATCGGTTATGATAGTGCTCCGTCACCTCCTG
>VBCT01000339.1 GCA_005882235.1 Betaproteobacteria bacterium | reverse complement strand
CGCACCAGCTTCCACATGTCCTGCCTCAGCTCGACGTCGACGCCCGCGGTCGGCTCGTCGAGAAAGAGGATCCGCGGCTCGTGCGACAGCGCCTTGGCGATGAGCAGGCGGCGCTTCATGCCGCCCGAGAGCGTCATGACCTTGCTGTCTTTCCTTGCCCACAAGGACAGATCCCTGAGCACCTTCTCGATGTGCGCGGGGTCGGCCGCCTTGCCGAAGAGGCCGCGGCTGAAGGAAACGGTATTCCACACCGATTCGAAGGCATCGGTGGTCAGCTCCTGCGGCACGAGGCCGATCATGGAGCGCGCGGCGCGGTAGTCCCCGATGATGTCGTGACCGTCGACCCGGATCGTCCCGTCGCTCGGATTGACGATCCCGCATATGATGCCGATCAGCGTCGTCTTCCCCGCGCCGTTGGGGCCGAGCAGCGCGAAGATCTCTCCGCGGCGGATGCCCAGGTTGATGTTCTTGAGCGCTCGCAGGCCGGAAGCGTACGTTTTGGAGAGGTTCGTGACGGAGATGACGGTTTGCATGGGAACGGCGAATCGCTGATGGGTTGGAGTTTGGTATCGAAGACGGCTCCCGGTCCAAGGAGCCGGGCGGGCGAGCTCAGCGCCGGCGCCTGGATTGTTTGCCGAAGCCGCCTCGATTCTTGCCGTGTGGGCCGCCGCCGGGCCTGGGATTGCCGGGGTTGTTCGGGGCGTTCCGCCGGGCGCCCTGCTCCGGATTGTCCGGTCGATTACCCGAAGCGAGCTTGATTTCAAGCTCGTTGAGCTCGTCCCATTGAGCATCGGTACGCTGCCCCTCCGGTATCGCGAGCAGCTCCTGCAGGCGCTGGCGGGGGGAAATCGGTTGGGACCCGTTCATGGCGGCATTATCCCATCGTTGCGAAAAACGCCGCGGGAGGCCGGACTCGGCGTTCAACCCGCTTTGACCGGCGAACCCCCCGCCGCTAAGCTCGCCTTCCCATGAGCTCCAGCGCCGTCATCCTCTTCGCCCACGGCGCGCGCGAGCCCGAGTGGGCTCAGCCGTTCGAGGGCATCCGCGACCGGCTGCGCGCGGCCGGGACGCCGGTCGAGCTCGCCTTCCTCGAATTCATGTCGCCCTCGCTTGACGAGGCGGCCGCACACTTCGCCGGCAAGGGAATCGAGACCGTGATCATCGTGCCGCTTTTCCTCGCGCAAGGCGCGCACCTGAAACGCGAGCTGCCGGCGATGGTGGAAAAGATCCGCAAACGCCACGCGAAGACCGCGTTCCGAGTGGCGCCTGCGCTCGGCGACTCACCCGAGATCCTCGCGGCGATCACGGAGTGGGTGCTGCGCGCCGCCCGCTGAGGATGGCACAAGGTTCGTCGTCATCCGGTAACACGGGGCGGGCATCACCCGCCCTTTTCTTTTGGGCGCCCTATCAGAGTTATGTTGCGATTGCGTTAAAAGAGGACGCTCTGACCGGACCATGCAACACAGGGAACCTCCCGGGCCTTATTTTCGTGTCTGTGGGTGATGGCCGGCGTCCCGCGAAGCTTGATTCGCGCATTGGACAGGGAGTTGAGAACGCTGCGTCTGTGTCGTCGCGTAACGCCGCCATCCCTGAGCGCGCCCTTTTGCCGGATGAGGGTTGGGCCGGCCGGCAGAGGGGCGCGTCGCAGGTAGTAAACCCTTGTCAATCACCAACTACGGAGATAACGATGAAACTTGACTTGAGGAGATTTAGTATGAGTTCTACCCACCTGAAGAGGCTTGCGCTGCTGGCGGGCGTTGCAATGAGTCTGGCGCTCGCCCCCGCGGCACGCGCGCTGCAGATGGTTACGACAAGCGTCTCGGAGCCGATGAACCTGCAGGCAACTGTGTCCACCTTCGACTGCGAAAATTCCCCCGGGCCGTGGATCAACTTCGAGGGGGCGGTGACTCTCGG
>VBCT01000042.1 GCA_005882235.1 Betaproteobacteria bacterium | reverse complement strand
GGATGTGGGCCATGTCGATTTTCTCGTCGCGCTTCATCACCTCGCCGACGATGTTCATGTACGAGCCCGGGCCGGTCGAGCCGTAGTTGTACTTGAGGGTCCTGTCCTTCTGCAGGAGCGTGACGAACTCGCGCAGGTTGCCCGCCGGCACGCTAGGGTGCGCGGTGATCACGAGCGGCACGTTGGCGGCGATCGAGATGCCGGCGAAATCGGTGTCGATGTTGTACGGTGCGCGGTTCGCCTGGGCGAGCGCGACCGAGGCGAGCGGAAAGGTGATGTTGTGCATCAGGATGGTGTAGCCGTCGGGCGCCGCCTTGGCGACCGCGTCGGCGCCGATCGAGCCGCCCGCACCGCCGCGGTTCTCGACCACCGCGGGCTGGCCCAGGGTCTCGGACATGCGCTGCGCGACCAGGCGCGCGATGATGTCGGTGGTGCCGCCGGCGGGAAACGGAACGATGATGCGGATGGGCCGCGTCGGGTAGGCTTGCGCGTGCGCCGCCTGCGGCAAGCCGGACGCCGCCAGAACCAGCACTAGGCAGACTCTTGCCGGCTTTCCTATATGCAGCATGGCAAGCCTTTCCACCGCGGCCGCGCGCCCTCGAACGAGTGACGGCGGGCGCCGACCGTCACAGGTTGCGCGGCTTTCTCAGGACGCGCGCCGGGGCCGAGGACGGCGTCGCCCTGCGCGCCCGCGTGAGCGTCGTCCCGCCGATGTTGGTCGACGGAGCCGTCGCCGCGAACGTAGGGAGGTTGTGCGCGCGCACCTGCGTGAACGCCTCGTATCCGGAGGCGAGCTTGATGAGGGTCGGCTCGCTGAAGGCGCTGCCGAAGAAGCTGATCCCGAGGGGCACGCCGAACACCATGCCCGCGGGCACCTGGACGATGGGATAGCCGGGTCCCGCCGCCAGGCCCGAGGTGCCGAAGAGGAAGTGATCCCCGTAGACCAGGTCGGTCGCCCAGGCTGGGTTGTCCGTGGCGCTGACGACCGCGTCGAGGCGGAACTGCTTGATCGCGGCGTCGATGCCGTTCACGCCGGCGTTGTGATCGATGGCGAGCGCCTGGTTGTAGGTGAGGCCTCCGAAGATGGGCTGCGGGTCGTCCGGCCCCGGCTCCAGCGCGGCCGCCAGGTCGAAGATGTCCTGGTTGAAGAACGGCATCTCCCGGTCCTCGTTGGCGTTGTTGAAGTCGATGGCGGTCTGGAGCGTCCCTCCGGCCACCGGCACGCCGACGCGGGTGGATAAGTACGCGGCGAGGTCGTTCCGGAACTCGAAGAGCAGGACGAGGAACTCGCCGTCCGCCGAGGCGAAGGTGAACCCCGCGGCGTCGAGGTCGATGACGATGGCGCCGGCGTCGGTCAGCTTCGCGAAGGCGGCCTCGATGGCGTCGGTCACCGGCTGCGGCGTCGGCACGAACGGGTCGAAGCCGTTGAGGCCCACCCGCGTGAGGCCGATCCGGGCGCCCCTGAGGCCGTTCGGGTCCACGAACTGCGTGTAGTCGATGGGAATGCCGGTCGGGCGCGTCTTCCCCGTGCCTTGCCACCCGAGCGGGACGCCGCCGGTCGCCGCATCGCGGCCGTCGGAGGTGCGGCTCTGAATGACGCTGAGCGTCGCCGCCGCGTCCGCGACGGTCCGCGCGTGGACCCCCACCGTGTCCTGCGTGTGCGAGATGGGCACGACGCCCGCGCGGCTCGTGAGCCCCACGGTCGGCTTCAGCCCGACGACGCCGTTGGCGTTCGCGGGGCAGACGACGCTGCCGTCGGTCTCGGTCCCGAGGGACACCGTGGAGAAGTTGGCCGAGGCGGCGGCGCCCGAGCCGGAGCTCGAGCCGCACGGGTTGCGATCGATGCCATACGGATTGTGCGTCTGCCCGCCGCGGCCCGACCACCCGCTCACCGACTCGAAGGAGCGGAAGTTCGCCCACTCGGACAGGTTCGTCTTGCCGAGGATCACCGCTCCGCCGGCGCGCAGGTTGGCCGCGACGGTGGAGTCGCGCCGGGCCGGCGTCCCCACGAGCGCGAAGGAGCCGGCGGTCGTCTGCATCTTGTCGCCCGTGTCGATGTTGTCCTTGAGGAGGACCGGGATGCCGTGCAGGGGACCGAGGACGATGCCGCGCCGGCGCTTCGCGTCGGCGTCGAGGGCCATGGAGATGGCATCCGGGTTGATCTCGATCACCGAGTTCACTCCCGGTCCACCCTGGTCGAGGTCGAGGATGCGCTGGATGTAGTCTCGGGTGAGCTGCTCCGAGGTGAGCCGGCCCGCGGCCATCTCCGCCTGGAGCTGCGCCACGGTCGCCTCGGCGTGGCGGAACGGCGCGGCGTCGGCAGCCGCTGCCCGGGACGACGCGAGCAAGGCGAGAAGAAGGATCGGAGAGATCGACGATCGGTTCATGGTGTGCCTCCTGGAAGCGATAAGTGATGCGCGATTGGGAGCGGGTCAGTGGTAAATTTCTGGGCAATTTATTCCAACCCCCGCAGCAAGGCAAGTTCTGTCCTGCGCCGCAGCCGCCGCGGCGGCGAGCGCGAGTACAAACGGGATCAACCGACGAACCATCAGATTCCGCACCAGTCTCGGATCAACCCTTCGTAGATCTCCACCGACTGCCGGATGCGCTCCATGCTGCAGTACTCGTCGGTCTGGTGGGCCTGCTGCGGCTCGCCCGGTCCCAGCACCACCGTCGGCGCGCCCTTGTATACCTTCAGGAGATTCCCCGCGTCGGTGTTGTAGGTCTGGGCGCGCGGCTCCGGCTTCACGCCGAGCGTGCGGCCGGCGATCTCGAACACGCGCTGCACCCAGTCCTCTTGCGGCCCGGTCCACACCGCGTTCATGTCCGAGAACACCTCGAGCTCGGCCTCCTTCCCAAGCGTCGCCTGCAGCTTCGCGCGCAGGGCCGCGTGGTCCATCCCCGGCACCGTCCGGATGTCGACCCCGAAGCTCGCCGCGTCCGGAACGGAGTTGACCGTGTTGCCGCCCTCGAAGGTGCCGACGTTCATCGTCGGCCTGCCCATCACCGGATGGGCGGGCTCGCCGAAGTCGAACGACTCGAGCCTGGACACCGCGCGCACCGCCTTGTAGATCGCGTTCACGCCGAGCTCGGGCATGGACCCGTGCGCCGAAACGCCGCGGAAGCGCGCGTAGAACTTGAGCGAGCCCTTGTGCCCCAGGTAGGGGTAGTTCGAAGTCGGCTCGCCCACGATCATCGCCCCGGCGCTTCCGAGCAGCCGCGTGCGGGCGAGATGCTCCGATCCTATGCATCCGCCCTCCTCCGCGGCGGTGAGCACGATGACCACGCCCGGCGTGCCGGGAAGTTTCTTCGCGAGCTTGCGCGCCGCGAGCAGGATCGCCGCGACGCCCGCCTTCATGTCGGAGGAGCCGCGCCCGTAGAGACGGTCGCCGTCGGTTTCCCCCGCGAACGGGTCGCGCGACCAGGCCCTGGCGCCGAGCGGCACCGTGTCGATATGCCCGGTGAGGCACAAGGGCGGCCGCGAATCAGCGCCCCCGGCGCGCGCGATGACGCTGGTGCGCCCTTCGGCGAACTCGTGGTAGGCGACGCCAAAGCCCCAGCCCTCGAGCATCGCGCCCAGATGCCGCGCGCAGTCGCGCTCGCGTCCGGGCGGATTGACCGTGTCGAATCCCAGCAGCGACCGGGTCAGGGCAACGGCGTCCTGATCGCTCCGGCGGCCCTTCGCTCGAATTGCGGGCGAGCCCATAGGCGCATTATGATCCGGGAAGCCGGAATTCGCGCCGACCCATACCGAGAGGAGGAAGCTTGCCCACTCGCAGAGATTTCATCCTGAATTCGGCCGGCGCCATGGCCGGAATCGCCTTTGTCGGCTGCGATCTCCTCGCCGCACGCGACGCGCAGGCGCAGCCGGCGAAGAGGCGCCGCGAAGTCGTGGTGAGCGGCCGCCGCGTGAAGACAGTCGACGTGCACGCGCACTGCGCCGTGCCGGAAGCGATGGCGCTGATGGGCCTGAAGGTCGAGCCCCAGACCCTCGTCATGGGGCAGGAGCGCATCCGCGCGATGGACGAGCAAGGCATAGACGTCGAGGCGCTCAGCATCAATCCCTACTGGTACAAGGCCGAGCGCGATCTCGCGCGGGCGCTCATCAGGATGCAGAACGAGAAGCTCGCCGAGCTGTGCGCATCCCAGCCGGAGCGCTTCGTCGCCTTTGCCACCGTGGCGCTGCAGCACCCGGATCTCGCCGCCGAGCAGCTCGAGGAAGGCGTGAGGAAGCTCGGCCTGCGCGGCGGCTCGATCGGCGCCAACGTCGCAGGCGAAGAGCTGTCCGACCCCAAGTTTCATCCGTTCTGGGCGAAGGCGGAGCAGCTCGGCTGCCTGATTTTCATCCATCCCCAAGGGGGAACCGCGGGATTCGAGCAGAGGCTGCGAGGCAGCGGCGGCCTCGCCAACGTCATCGGCAATCCGCTCGACACGACGATCGCGCTCTCGCACCTGATCTTCGAAGGAACGCTCGACCGCTTCCCCGGGCTCAAGATCTGCGCGGCCCACGGCGGAGGCTACCTGCCCTCCTACGCCGCGCGCTCGGACGCCGGCTGCGTGACCTTCCCGGATCGTTGTCCGAAACCGCTGAAGAAACGACCGACCGAATATCTGCGCCAGCTCTATTACGACTCGATCGTATTCACGCCCGAAGCACTGCGCCATCTCGCCGCGGAGGTCGGCTCCGGCCAGATCGTCATGGGGACGGACTATCCGTTTCCGTGGATGAAGACCGCGGTCGACCACATCCTCAACACGCCGGGCCTCTCCGATGCCGAGCGGGCGGCGATGCTGGGCGAGACGGCGTCGCGGCTGCTGGGGATCAAGTAGGAGGAGCTCATGAAATTCATCGCATCGGTTGCAGCCGCTCTGTACTTGTTTGCCGTTTCCGCGAGCGCGCAGACGCTCGACGACCTCAAGAACGACGGGAAGAACACGGACAACGTCCTCACCTACGGCATGGGCTATCACCAGCAGCGCTACAGCCCGCTCAAGCAGATCGACAAGAACACCGTGAGGCGCCTGGTACCGGTGTGGAACCTGAGCCTCGACAACAACTGGGGCGAGCAGTCGCAGCCGATCGTGCACGACGGCGTGATGTACGTCACCAACGCGAGGGCGACGGTCGCGATCGACGCCGCCTCCGGCAAGCAGATCTGGAAGCAGACGCTCGATTGGCCGCCCGAGACGCCGCGCGTCGTGTGCTGCGGCGTATCCAACAAGGGCGCGGCGATCTACAACGGCCGCGTCTATCGCACCACGCTCGACGCGCACGTGGTGGCGTACGACGCCAAGAACGGCAAAGAGGTGTGGAAATCGAAGGCCGCGGAGTGGAAGGACGGTTTCTCGCTCACCGTCGCGCCCCTGGTCGCGAACGGCGTGCTGGTCACCGGAATTTCGGGCGCCGAGTTCGGAGTGCGCGGCTTCATCGACGGCTGGGACCCGGACACGGGCAACCATCTGTGGCGCCATTACACCATCCCCGCGCGCGGGGAGAAGGGCAACGAGACCTGGCCGCAGGACAACAACGCCTGGGAGACCGGCGGCGGCTCGGCCTGGATCACGGGCTCGTACGATCCCGGGCTCGATCTCATGTACTGGGGCACCGGCAACCCGGCGCCGTGGGCCTCGCAGAGCCGCGCGGGCGACAACCTGTACACATCGTCGGTGCTGGCGATGCGGCCGAAGACCGGCGAAGTCGTCTGGTACTACCAGTTCACGCCGAACGACGCGTACGACTACGACGCCTGCTGGGAGCTGATCCTTGCCGACCTCAGCGTGCAGGGCCGGCCGCGCAAGGTGGCGATGCAGCTCAACCGCAACGGCTTCCTGTACGTGCTCGACCGCAGCAGCGGAGCGCTGATCTCGGCGAAACCGTACGGGAAGGTGAACTGGGCGAGCCATGTCGACATGAAGACCGGGCGCCCGGTCGAGACCGAGATCGCCAAGAGCATCCGCGACGCCAAGGCCACCGAGCACTGGCCGTCGACGCGCGGCGCGAAGAACTGGGAGCACGCCGCGTTCAGTCCGCAGACCGGACTCATCTACGCCAATACGCTGCACGAGGGCCGCATGTACAAGCACCTCGAGGTCAAGCCGCACGTCCTCGGCCAGCGCTACATGTACATCGAGAACCTGCCGCTGCCGCGCGCGGCCGGCGAGCCGGTCGGTCACATCGAGGCCATCGACCCGCTCACCGCGGAGAAGAAATGGCGCGTTCCGCTCGCGGATTTCCAGATCTGGTCGGCGATGCTCGCGACCGGCGGCGGATTGCTGTTCACCGGCAAGGAGACCGGCGAATTCATCGCCCTCGACGCCGACACCGGCAAGCAGCTGTGGCAGTTCCAGACGGGCTCCGGCATCAACGCCATGCCGGTGACCTTTACCCAGAAGGGCCGCCAGTACGTGACCGTGCTCTCAGGCGTCGGCGGGCTGTACTGGAACATCGCGCGCGAGCAGCTGAAGGACAAGGTGCCGCCGGGGGGCTCGGTCTGGACCTTCGCGCTGATGCCGAACTAAATGCGCAGGCGCGTTGCAGCCTCGCTCGCAGCGGCTCTTGCGCTTGCGGGCGCGCCCGCTACGGCCCAAAGCCCGCAAGCGCGGAACTTCGCGCCGGAGCAATTGAAGACCGGCGCCGAAATCTATGCGCGCAACTGCTCGCCCTGCCATGGCGCGCGCATGCTCGACCCGCAGGGCGCCTCCGACCTGAGGAAATTCCCGCGCGGCGAGCGCGAGCGCTTCGTCAATTCGGTGACGCGCGGCAAGAATCAGATGCCGCCCTGGGGCGACCTGCTGAAACCGGAAGAGGTCGAAGCGCTGTGGGCCTACGTGGTTGCGGGGGAGAAGTCATGATGGCAGCATGCGGCGCAATATGCCGTGGCGCGGGAAGATCATGTGCTTCGCAGCGGCCAGCGAGTGGATAGCGATCAAGGTCACGAAGACGTAGGAAGTCCCGACGTGCAGGCCGTTGAAAAAAGCGTAGATGTCCCGGTCGTCGGCGCCCCACGGCGGGAGCAGCACCGCATTGAAGAGCTTGACCCCGAACCTGCTGAAGTTCGACGCGGTATAGCCCGCGATCGGCATGATCAGCATGCAGGCGTACAGGAGCGCGTGGTTTACGCGCGCCGCGCTCCTCTCCCAGGCCGGCATCGACTCGGGCAGCGGCGGCGGTGTGTGCGTCAGGCGCCAGACCAGGCGAAACACGATCAGCAGCCCGATCACGAGCCCGGTGGACTTGTGGAAATTGACGACGGCGGTGCGCGGGGGAGCGCCGAGCGGGATTTGCTCGAGGTACCAGCCGAACGCGATCTGTCCGAGCACCGCCGCGGCGATCAGCCAATGCAGCGTCATCGCGGTGCGGGTATAGCGTGTGGGCAGGGGGTTCATGCAGCTAGTAAATCACCCAGCCCTTGACTTGACAATACTTGTGCGAACAAGGAGGACACCATGAGGCAAGGCAATGTCGATCGCCGCCAGTTCCTGCAATCCGCCACGCTTGTCGCCACTGCCGCGACCGCGGCGACCGGGGCGCTTGCAGCAGAAACCAAAGCAGCCGGCGAGAAGAGCCGATCACGGGGAGCGCAGGCCTCGGCCAAAAGCGGTGAAGTGCACACGCGCCGCTGGACCGAGCAGCGCTGGCTGCTCGACAACACCATCCGCTCGGTCGGGGTGGACTGGGACCAACCGCGTTCGGTCAACTACAACGCGCCCTGCGGCCCGGAGGCGAACGCGGATTTCGCGGCAATTCGCCAGCGCGTGCAGAAGTTCGCCGATATCTCGCCCGCCTTCGAATCGACCGCGCGCCGCCGCGAGGCAAAAGCGCAAGCCGCCGAGGAGGCCGGAGAGCTCGTCACCGCGCGAGCGAACTATTTCATGGCGGCGGTGCACTACGCCGCCTCGCAGTGGCCGTTCGACGAGAACAACGAGAAGAATGTTTCGCTCAACACTCGCAAGCGCGAGTGCTACACGAAGTACGCCAAGCTCGCCGATCATCGCGTCGAGGCGGCGTGGATTCCGTTCCAGGGCAAGGCCCTACCGGGCTGGTTCCATCTTCCGCACGGTTACCAGGGCGGCCGCATCCCGGCGGTGTGGACGATTCCGGGCATGGACGGGTTCAAGGAAGCCAACGTGGCCATGCACGGCGACCGCTTCCTCACGCGCGGCATCGCGGTGCTCGCGCTCGAGGGCCCGGGCCAGTACGAGAGCGCGGTGCTCGGCTTTCGCGTGAGCGTGCCGGCCTGGGTGGCGGCCGGCCGCGCGGTGATGGACTGGCTCGCGGCGCGATCCGAGATCGATTCCGGGCGGATCGGCATCGCCGGCTCGAGTTTCGGTTCC
>VBCT01000041.1 GCA_005882235.1 Betaproteobacteria bacterium | reverse complement strand
GAAAGAATCAAGGGGCTGCGGGGCCTCATCAAGGTCGTGAAGCTGGAGGATGCGGTCGCAGTGGTCGCCGACAACTGGTGGCGCGCGAACCGCATGCTCAAGCTCCTCGCCATCGAATGGGACGTGGGCGCGAACGGCGGGGCGTCGACGGAGAGCGTCCGCGAGTTCGTGCGCTTCGGACTGGAGGATTCCAGTGTCCCGGTCGCGCGCAACGACGGCAACGTCGAGGCGGCTTTCTCCTCCGCGGCCAAGGTGATCGAGTCGGAGTACTACGCGCCTTTTCTGAACCATGCTCCGATGGAGCCGATGAACTGCACGGCCCTGGTGACAGGCGACCGCGTCGAGGTGTGGGCGCCGACGCAGAACGCGGAAAGCGCGCATGCGACTGCGGCGGCGGTCGCGGGCGTTCCGCTCGAGAACGTGGAGGTGCATCTGACGCAGCTCGGCGGGGGCTTCGGGCGGCGCGGCTTCCAGGACTACACGAAGCAGGCCGTTGCGATCGCAAAGGCGGTGGAAGGCAGGCCGGTGAAGCTCCTGTGGTCGCGCGAAGAGGACATGCAGCACGACTACTACCGCCCGATGACCCTGATGCGCTTCAAGGCGGCGCTCGACTCGGGGGGCAGGCTCACGGCCTGGCGCGTCCGCGACGCCAGCCATTCCATCATGGCAGGCGTGCGCCCGCAGGAAATCAAGGAAGGCATCGACCGGCACGCGCTCGGCGGCATCGTCGACATGCCTTACGAGGTGCCGAACCTGAGGATCGAGTTCGCGATGAGGAACAGCCATGTGCCGGTGGGCTTCATGCGCACCGTGTTCCACTCGCAGAACCCCTTCATGCGCGAGTGTTTCGTCGACGAGATGGCGTACGCCGCGGGCAAGGACCCCTACGAGTTTCGCCGCGCCATGCTGCAGGGGAGACCGAAGGATCTCGCCGTGCTCGATGCCGCGGCCAAGTCCTCCGGCTGGGGCTCGCCCCTTCCCGCCGGAGTGCACCGCGGCATCGCGGTGCAGGATTCGCACGGCAGCTACGCGGCCGCGGTGTTCGAGGTATCGGTGAGCGGCGCGGGCGAGCTCGACATCCGGCGCGTGGTCGTGGCCGTGGACCCGGGCTACGTGGTGAATCCGGATTCCGCGGAGGCGCAGGTGCAGAGCTGCGTCGCCTACGGGCTCACTTCGGCGCTTTGGGGCGAAATCACGTTGAAGGAAGGCCGCGTCGAGCAGTCCAACTTCCACGACTACCGCATCATGCGCATCGCCGAGATGCCGAGGAGAATCGAGGCGGTGCTCGTCCCGAGCGGCGGCTTCTGGGGCGGGCTGGGCGAGACGCCGCTCGCGCCGCTTGCGCCCGCGCTGTGCAACGCGATTTTCGCCGCGACCGGCAAGCGAATCCGCTCGCTGCCGCTCAAGAACCAGGGACTGCGCCTCGCGTGATCGGGTAAACTAGGCGCAGCCGCTTCAGCGATTTTCAAGAACCCGCCGGCCATCCATACCAAAGGAGATTCCATGATCGAACTCACCGTCAACGGCAAGAGGCACAGCGTCGACGTCGAGCCCGAGATGCCCCTGTTGTGGGTGTTGCGCGACGTGCTCGACGTGAAGGGCCCGAAATTCGGCTGCGGCATCGCCCAGTGCGGGGCCTGCACCGTGCACCTGAACGGCGAGCCGGTGCGCTCCTGCTCGGTGCCCGTGTCCGCAGCCGCGGACCAGAAAGTGCTGACCATCGAAGGCCTCGCGCAGCGCGGCCAGCTGCACCCGGTGCAGAAGGCGTGGATCGATCACGAAGTGCCGCAGTGCGGCTACTGCCAGTCTGGGCAGATCATGGCGGCGGTCGCCTTGCTCGGAAAGAACCGCGACCCCAGCGACAAGGACATCGACGCGGCGATGACCAACATCTGCCGTTGCGGAACCTATGCGCGCATTCGCACGGCGATCCACGCCGCGGCGAAGACCTTGAAGTCTACGAAGGCATAGAGGGGTGGCCATGAAGACGAGATTTGCTCGCAAGTTCGAACCTGCGCGCAGGAAGTTCCTGAAACAATCCGCCGCGATCGGCGGCGGCCTCTCCGTCGGATTCAATTTCCCGGGCGCGCTCGCGCAGAAGGCCGGCGCAGCCGTGGAGATCAACGCCTGGGTCGTGATCCGCCCGGACGACGCCATCATCATCCGCTACGCCCGCTCAGAGATGGGGCAGGGCAGCATGACCTCGGCCCCGATGCTGGTCGCCGAGGAGCTGGAATGCGACTGGAGAAGGGTGAAGATCGAATACGCCTCGGCGAACGCGAACGTGAAGCGCAAGCGCGCCTGGGGCGATATGGCGGCAGTGGGTAGTCGCACCATACGCAACTCGCAAGAGTACCTGCGCAGGGCGGGCGCGACCGCGCGCGAAATGCTGATCGCCGCGGCGGCGCAGCAGTGGGGCGTGCCGGCGTCGGAATGCTCGGCGTCGAACAGCTTCATCACCCACGGTGCCGGCGGGCGCAGGCTGAGCTTCGG
Organism: Betaproteobacteria bacterium; assembly: GCA_005882235.1. Classification (GTDB taxonomy): domain Bacteria; phylum Pseudomonadota; class Gammaproteobacteria; order Burkholderiales; family SG8-39; genus VBDM01. The sequence goes on along the minus strand of VBCT01000041.1, from coordinate 5,705 downwards.
AAAGGTGGCCGATGCCGCCGCCAAGCTCGAGCCGCCGAAGGACGTGAAGCTGAAGGACCCCAAGAACTGGAAGCTGATCGGCAAGTCCGTCAAGCGCATCGACATCCCCGACACCGTGATGGGCAAACAGCGCTTCGGCATCGACGTGCAGCTGCCCGGGATGCTCTACGCCGCGATCGCGCAGTGCCCGGTGTTCGGCGGCAAGCTGAAATCGATCGATACGGCCAAGGTCGAGGGCCGGCGCGGCATCGTCAAGGTGCTGCCGATGGAGAGCTTCGTCGCGGTCGTCGCCGACAACTGGTGGCGCGCAAAGGAGGCGCTGAGGGACGTCCACATCGAATGGGACGTGGGCGCCAACGGCAACGTCTCGAGCGCGAGCCTGATGGAGTTCTATAGAGGCGGGCTCGATGCCCAGACCGACATCGCGACCGCGCGCAAGGACGGCGATTTCGATCAGGCCTTTGCCTCTGCGGCGAAGAAGATCGAAGCGGAGTACTACACGCCGTACCTCGCGCACTCCTGCCTGGAGCCCATGGGCTGCACGGCGATCGTCAAGGACGGGAACGTGGACGTGTGGACGTCCACGCAAAACGCCGAAGCTTCGCTCGCCAACGCGGCTGCGACCGCCGGCGTGCCGCTTGAGAACGTCGAAGTGCACCGCGTGCAGCTGGGCGGCGGATTCGGGCGGCGCGGCGGAGCGCAGGACTTCGTGCGCCAGGGCGTGGCGATCGCGAAGGCCATGGAAGGCACGCCGGTGAAGATGCTCTGGACGCGCGAGGAGGACACGCAGCACGACTTCTACAGGCCTGCGAGCCTGATCCGCCTGAAGGCGGGCCTCGACGCTTCGGGGAGCCCGCTCGCCTGGTATTCGCGCGTGTCGGCGACCTCGATCATCGCGACGCTGCCGCGGCTGCCGCTGAAGGACGGCGTCGATCCTCAGGCCGTGGCTTCGCTCAACGATCTTCCGCATGCGATCCCGAACGTGAGGATCGAATACGCGCAGCGCAATACGCACGTGCCGGTCGGCTTCTGGCGGACGGTGGGGCATTCGCAGAACCCGTTCGTGCGCGAATCCTTCATGGACGAGCTGGCGAGCGCGGCGGGCAAGGACCCCTACGAATACCGGCGCACGCTGCTCGCAAAATCGCCGAAAGACCTCGGGGTGCTCGAGGCGACCGCGAAGGCGGCCGGGTGGGGCCAGCCTCTGCCGGCGGGTGTGTTCCGCGGCATCGCGCAGACCGAGGCCTACGGCAGCTACACCTCGGCAGTGGCCGAGGTCTCGGTCGACAAGAACGGCGAGGTGAGGATCCACCGGCTCGTGCTCGGCCTGGACCCCGGATACGTGGTCAACCCGGACAACGTGGTGGCGCAAATGCAGGGCAGCTCGGTTTTCATGCTGACCGCGATGTTCTGGGGCGAGATCACCATCAAGGAGGGACGCGCGGAGCAGTCGAACTTCCACGACTACCGGATGATGCGCCTGCGCGAAATGCCCAAGGTCGAGGTGGTGCTCGCGCCCTCGGGCGGGTTCTGGGGCGGAGTCGGCGAGCCGGGTCAGGCGTCGATCGCCCCGGCGGTGTGCAACGCGATCTTCGCCGCCACAGGCAAGCGTATTCGCGCGCTGCCTCTGAAGAACCACGGGCTGACCTTGGCTTGACGCGCAAGCACGCCCTCGCCCCCGCCATCGCGGCACTGATCGCGTGCTCGCAGGCCTGCGCTCAGGGTGAGCCGGTGCGCTTCGACGCGGTCGGAGACGCGATTCCACGGCCTCTGACTTCCGAACCCGGCGATGCGGCGCGCGGTCGAAGCATCGTGGTGAATCGCGATGCGGGAGCGTGTACTCTGTGCCATGCGGTTCCCGGTGAGAAGACCTCTGGGAATATCGCGCCTGCGCTCGCGGGCGTCGGCGCGCGGCTCTCCCCCGCGCAGCTGCGCCTGCGCGTCGCCGATTCCACCCGCGTGAATGCGGAGTCGCCCATGCCCGCCTACTACAGGACGGAAGGCTTGAATCAGGTCGCCGGGGCGTTCCGCGGCAAGCCGATCCTTTCTGCGCAACAGGTCGAAGACGTCGTCGCCTGGCTCGCGACGCTCAAAGGACCGCAATGAAGCGCCGCGATTTCCTCGCCGGCGCAGCCGGCGCCCTCGCGCTTCCCGGCGCGGCGCTCGCGCAGGTCGATCCTCGGGATCCGCTCGTGCGGGCGCTCACCAACGGCGCTCCGGTGAGAAAGGGCAAGGTCACGCTCGTATTGCCGCAGCTCGCCGACAACGGCAACTCCGTTCCCATCCGGATCACGGTGGACAGTCCCATGACCCCGGCCGATCACGTGAAGAGCATCCACCTGTACTCGGAGAGGAACCCGGTGCCCAACATGGCGAACTTCTATCTGGGCCCGCGCGCGGGCAAGGCCGAGATCAACTCGCGCGTGCGGCTCGCCGGCAGCCAGCGCGTGACCGCGGTCGCGAAGCTCTCCGACGGCTCGTTCTGGTACGACGCGGCGCCGATCGTGGTCACCCTTTCCGCTTGTCTCGACGAGAGCTGAGCCGGAGGGAAAGCATACCGTGGCCGCAAGAATCCAGATTCCCCGGGAGGCGAAGCGCGGTGATGTCATCGAAGTCCGCATCCTTATCCAGCACCCCATGGAGACCGGCTACCGCCACGACGACGTCGGGCATCTCATCAAGCGCAACGTCATCAACGCGCTTTCGTGCCGCTATGACGGAGTGGAAGTGTTCCGCGCCGATCTGTCCTCGGGCATTTCCGCCAATCCCTACGTGCAGTTCTACACCGTCGCCGAAGCGAGCGGGGATCTCGAGTTCACCTGGATCGACGACGAAGGCGAGCGGGGCTCGGAGCGCCAGGCCATCGTCGTCAGGGGATGAGGTTCGCGGGGCTCGCTCTCGCCGCCGCCGCGCTCGCCGCCGGCGCCGCGCCCGCGCAGGAGCGCGCGATTCCGTCCGGAGAGCTCAAGTCCGGCTCCGCCTTTCTGGGCTCCGACCTGCGCGCTCTGCAAAACGACGCCTTCGCCAATCCCGGCATGCTGTGGGTGGAGCGCGGAGAGAAGCTCTGGCGCGAGCCTGCCGGGAAAAAAAACCTCGCCTGCGCAAGCTGTCACAAAGACACGAGCATGCGCGGCGTGGCCGCGAGCTATCCGAAAATCGACAAGGCGAGCGGAAAACTCTTCAATCTCGAGGGGCGCATCAACCAGTGCCGCACCGAGCGCATGGGAGCCGAGCCTTTGCGTTACGAGTCCGAGGACCTGCTCGCGCTCACCGCCTACATCGCGCGCCAGTCGCTCGGCTTGCCGATCGCGGCGCGTATCGACGGCGCGGCGCGCGCGCATTTCGAAGCCGGGCGCGCCGCCTACCATCTGCGGCGCGGGCAGATGAACCTGTCGTGCGCGCACTGTCACGACGCGCAATGGGGCAAGCGGCTGCTCTCCGAGACCATCAGCCAGGGTCATCCCAACGCCTACCCGGCGTATCGCATGGAGTGGCAGACGATGGGTTCGCTCGAGCGCAGGCTGCGCGCCTGCCTCTCGGGAATACGCGCCGAGATGCTTCCGTACGGCTCGCAGGAATATCTCGACCTCGAACTGTTCCTCGCGTGGCGCGCGCAGGGTCTGCCGATCGAGACGCCGGGAGTGCGGCGCTGAGGATCGTTGCGGTGGTACACTCGCGACAGGGAGGTCCTTCCGATGCTTCGGGCAAAGTATCTTCTGCCCCTTTCCGTCACGCTGCTGGGAGCGCTCGCCTTTGCACTTTCTTCATGCGGGGGTGGAGGTGGAGGGGAGCCGGCTGCACCGCCTTTAATTGGCGCCGAGCTGAATAGTTTCCCCGCGGGATCCGTACCGCCTGGCTTCAACACCAACACCACGGTGGTGGTTCTCAATTCTTCGAACGGCAACAGTATCGCCAACGCGACGGTGACAATGAACGGCGTGCCCTTGACCTACAGCGCCGCCGACGAGACCTATGTAGGGAATGTCGTTGTGGCGCCCGGCGGCGCCGTCACTCTCAGCGTCACGGACGGAAGCGGTACTTACACGGTTTCGACCACGCAGTTCACTTCCTATCCGACGGTATCGGCGCCCGCAACGGGAGACACCTGGGACTCAAGCGCGGCGAACACCGTGATTTGGTCAGGTGGCACTCCGACTGCAAATGCGGAATACGTTATCGGAATCCTGGACGCCGCCGATCCGAACGGCCTTGTGCAATGGCCGGAAAGCAACTTCGTCAAGGAAATCCCGCTGGGAACGACCTCCTTTTCGATTCCCGCAGTCAGCATACCGGCGGGAAATCGTCTCATGATCGTCGGGATATCCTCATTGGGCGTCCCCATACCGAATGCGGCGCCCGGATCCTTTCTGCTGGTCGAAGGGTTCAACTATGTCCCGATCACCGTGACCGGGTTTCCGGTAACGGTGCGTACCATGGGTGCGAAGGTCTTTCCCCGGAACATTGCTTCATCCGCCTCGCAGTTCGTGGCCGTGGGAGGCTCGGTGGCAAATCTCGGCGATCCTCCGACCTCGGCAATTCTCACCTCGCCCGACGGGATCACCTGGACCCGGCGCAACTCGAGTTCTTCGGAACCCATGGTCGGAATTACGTGGTCCGGAACGCAGTTCGTGACCGTGGGACAGCACGGCACCATCCTCACTTCCCCCGACGGCATAGCGTGGACAACGCGACTTGCTGGCTTCACCCTTGGGGGCGCTACGATCGATCTGGTAGGGGTCGCCTGGTCAGGAAGCGCGTTTGTCGCAGTGGGAAATTTTGGCACGACCCTCAGTTCTCCCGACGGAGTCACCTGGACATTGCGCGCTGGGAACATTTCATCAAGCCATCTCAACGCTGTTGCCTGGTCTGGCACAAAATTCGTGGCAGTCGGAGTTGGCGGGACCATTGTCACTTCCCCTGACGGAGCGAACTGGACAACGCAGACTTCCAACACCTCAGGCCTCCTGAACGGCGTTGCCTGGTCGGGCTCGCAATTCGTGGCCGTAGGCGGTTTCGGCGGCGCCCCCGGCGCCATCCTCACCTCTCCGGATGGCGTGACGTGGACGTCGCGTACGTACGACACGAGCGCGTCACCCGTTGCCGTCACCTGGACGGGCACGCAGTTCGTGGCAGTCGGCGGCTTCAATCTGGGATCCATCCTTACGTCGCCCGACGGAGTTATTTGGACTCGGCAGGCCACGGGCACGAACGCTCTGCTGACGGGCGTCGCCTGGTCCGGTACGAAACTGGTTTCAATGGGAGGCGAGGGGACCGTCCTGACCTCTCCGTAGTGGCGCTGAGTTAGAATTCGAAGCGTCTCGCGAAAGGGGTAAACGGAAGATGTCCGAAGCCCACGTCCACGTCGATCCCTCCAACAAGAAGGTCGCCCTCTTTATCGCGGTGCTCGCCCTGGTACTCGCCTTTGCCGAGACTCTCGGCAAGGGCTCGCAAACGAGCGCGCTCGCGAGCCACATCGAGGCCTCGAACCTGTGGGCCTTCTTCCAGGCGAAGACCATACGCCAGACGACGGTGCGCACCGCCGCCGAGGAGATGGAAGCCCAGTTCGGAAACCGGGCGCCCGAGGCGGTGAAGAAGCAGGTCGAGAGCTGGAAGAAGACCGCCGAGCGCTACCAGTCGGAGCCCGAAACCAACGAAGGCCGCAAGGAGCTCATGGCGCGCGCGAAAGAGATGGAGAAAAAACGCGA
>VBCT01000040.1 GCA_005882235.1 Betaproteobacteria bacterium | reverse complement strand
TGGGCGGCAAGGCCGCGCCGGCCTGCGGCTTTGCCATTGGCGTGGAGCGCATCGTGCTGCTGATGAAGGAATACCAATTCGTCGCTCCGGCTCGCCCGACGGACGCATATATTGTCCACGTCGGTGGCGGGACCGCTGCGCAGGCGCTGCGCCTCGCCGAGAGCCTGCGCGACGCCGGTCTCATCGTGCTTATGCACGCCGGAGGCGGCAACATCAAGACACAAATGAAGAAGGCCGACGCGAGCGGGGCGCGCTTTGCTATCATCATCGGCCCCGAAGAACTGGCCGCGGGTGAAGTCAGCCTGAAACCTCTGCGTGAGGCGGACGCCCAAGTGCGGGTCGCGCCCGCACGCGTAGCCGGAATCATCCAACAGAGAGCTTGAGCGCTCGTCACAAAAACCGGGAAACCACATGGCGACATACGATCTCGAAGAACAGGAACAGCTCGCTGCCCTGAAAGCCTGGTGGAATGAGCACGGCGGCGCGATCATTCTCGGAGCCACGCTCGTGCTCGCGGCTGTCGGGGCATGGAACGCGTGGACATGGTATCAGCGCTCGCAGTCCGCTCAGGCCGCCGTGCTGTACGACACGCTGCAGAAGGCGGCGCGCGCCAACGATCTCAAGACGACCCGGGAGACTGCGGGAGCGATCCTGGAGAATTTTCCGCGTAGCGCTTACGCGCCGCTCGCGGCGCTGGTTTCGGCCAAAGTCCAGTTTCAAGCGGGAGATCTGAAGACCGCGCGCGCGCAACTTCAATGGGTCATCGAGCACGCGAGGAGCGATGAGATACGCTCGATCGCCACCTTGAGGCTGGCGAGCGTATTGCTCGACGACAACGAGCCCGACGCAGCGCTGAAAATTCTCGAAGCAAAGCCTCATCCGGGTTTCGAAGCCCTCTATGCCTCGCAGCGCGGGGACATTCTCGCTACGCAGAAGAAGCGTTCCGAAGCGCGAGCCGCCTATAAAACAGCGCTGGAAAAGGCCGGAGCGGGACCGCTGCGCGATGCGCTGCGCCTCAAGCTCGACGCGCTCGGAGAAGGCTGATGCGGCGGCTCTTCCTCGCCGGCGTGATGCTCTTCGCCGGATGCTCGGGCTCGACCGGACCGAAGATGGCCGAATTGTCGGAACTGCCCACGAGCATACCGGTGCGCACGCTGTGGCGGGCGAGCGTAGGCGACGCGGGAGACGCCATATTGTTCCCTGCGCTCGCGGTCGACGGCGTCTACGCCGCGGCCCAGGACGGCACCGTCGCCCGCTTTGAAGCGGCTAGCGGGCGGGAATCGTGGCGGGTCAATGCGGGCCGCACGCTTTCCGGCGGAGTAGGCTCCGACGGCACCCTCGTAGCGGTCGGAACGTTCGACGGCGAGGTCATCGCGCTCGATGGGCGTTCGGGAGAGGCGCGATGGCGCGCGCGCGTATCGAGCGAGGTCCTTTCGGCGCCCGTCGTGACGGGGGATCTGGTGATCGTCCGCAGCGCCGACGGTCGCCTGTTCGCGCTCGACGCGAGGGACGGCAAGCGGCGCTGGCTGTACCAGCGGTCGAGTCCGCCTCTCTCGGTCCGGTCCCCTGTAGGCATGGTCGCCGACCGGGGTTATCTCTTTACCGGGTTTGCCGGAGGCAAGCTCGTGTCGGTCGCGCTCGCCAACGGCGGTGTGCGCTGGGAGACGACCGTCGCCTTGCCTCGCGGAGCCACGGAACTGGAGCGCGTCACCGACGTGGTCGGGCTGCCGATCGTTGCCGAGCGCGAAGTGTGCGCCGTGGCCTACCAGGGGCGGATCGGCTGCTTCGACCTCGCGAGCGGCAACGCACTGTGGTCGCGCGAGTTGTCGAGCACCGCCGGATTGGCGCTCGACGCGCGCTACGTCTTTGTCAGCGACGAGAAAGGCGCCGTGCAGGCTCTGGACCGCGCCGGCGGGGCGACAATCTGGAAGCAGGATCGACTGTTCCTGAGGCGCCTTACCGCGCCCGTCGCCCTGGGGCGAGAGCTCGCCGTGGGCGACGTCCAGGGCTATGTGCATTTCCTTTCGCGAGAAAGCGGTACCCTCGTCGGCCGTGTCGCTACCGACGGCAGCGCGATCAGATCCTTGCTCGTGCGGCTCGACCGCGGGTTCCTGGTGCAGACGCAGAGTGGGAATCTGTTCGCCCTGAGCACGGAGTAATCGGGATAGAGTCGTCATGAAACCCACTCTCGTCATCGTCGGCAGGCCCAACGTCGGGAAGTCCACGTTGTTCAACCGCCTCACGCGCACCCGGGACGCGCTGGTCGCCGCTGTCCCGGGTCTGACGCGAGACCGCCACTATGGGCTGGGACGCCTGGGTGAGCGGCCGTATCTCGTGGTCGATACCGGTGGGCTGGAACCGGAAGCGAGGGGCGTGTTCGTCGAGATGGCTAGACAGGCGAGAACCGCGATCGCCGAAGCCGACGTCATCGTCCTCGTCACCGACGCCCGCGAGGGCCTCACGGTGCAGGACCGCGCAATCGGAGAGGAACTGCGGCGGATCGGCCGGCGGGTGTTTGTCGCGGTCAACAAGGCCGAGGGCATGAATCCCTCGCTCGCCACGCTCGAATTCCACGAAATGGGGCTCGGTATGCCCTACGCGATTTCCGCTGCGCACGGGGAGGGGGTGCACGACCTGGTTGAAGCCGCGCTCGCCGATTTCCCCGTTGAAGAGGAGAGCGGCGAACCCGACAGCGCGGTACGGGTCGCGATCGTGGGCCGTCCCAACGCCGGGAAATCGACGCTCGTCAACGCGCTGGTCGGTGAGGAGCGCGTCGTGACGTTCGAGGAGCCGGGCACCACACGCGATGCGATCGACGTGGAGCTCGCGGTGCGGGGCCGGCGCTACGTCCTCGTCGACACCGCCGGATTGAGACGCCGCGGGAAGGTATTCGAAAGCGTCGAGAAGTTTTCGGTGGTGAAGACCTTGCAGGCCATCGATCGCGCCAACGTCGCGGTCCTCGTACTGGACGCCCAAGGCGAGATCTCGGACCAGGACGCGCACATCGCCGGATTCGTCCTCGAGCGCGGGCGCGCCGTGGTGGTTGCCGTGAACAAATGGGACGGCATGGACAGCTACGCGCGCGACATGACGAAGCGGGCCATCGCTCGCAGGCTGAAGTTTCTCTCGTTCGCGCGTTTTCACTACATCTCGGCTCGCGAAGGCCGCGGGCTCGCGAAGCTGGTCGATTCGGTGGACGCGGCCTACCGGGCCGCCATGGCCAAGCTGCCCACCCCGAGACTCACCCGGACCCTCATCGCTGCGGTGGCGAAACAGGCCCCGCCGCGCGCGGGGCTGTCGCGCCCCAAGCTCCGCTACGCGCATCAAGGCGGAAGCAATCCTCCGATCGTCGTGGTGCACGGGACTGCGCTCAACGCGGTGTCCGAGAGCTACCGCCGTTATCTCGAGGCCGATTTCCGCAGGGTGTTTCGGCTGGAAGGGACGCCGCTACGGATCGAATTTCGCAGCGGCAGGAACCCTTACGTCGACAGGCGCATCTAAGAGTGGGTTGGAAGGTGTCTAGTACATTGGCATTTCCCGAAAAACCCTTTACAGTAGACCTTCAAATAATATGACTCGGGGTCACCCATGAGCAACAAAGGACAATTACTACAAGATCCGTTCCTGAATACCCTTCGCAAGGAACACGTACCGGTCTCGATCTATCTTGTCAACGGGATCAAGCTCCAGGGCCAGATCGAATCCTTCGACCAGTACGTCGTGCTCCTCAAGAACACCGTGACGCAGATGGTCTACAAGCACGCCATCTCCACCGTCGTGCCTTCGCGTGCGGTCAATCTGGCGGTCGATCATTCCTCTCCCGAGAGCTGATACGGCCGCGTTATCGACTCCCATCTGGCGCGATGGCTGAGCGTTCGTCGGAGCGCTACGCTGCGGTGCTGGTGGGCTTGGACTTCGGTGTGGGCGGCTACGCCGAAGGCATTGAAGAGCTTGGCCTTCTCACGGCAAGCGCCGGTATTCTGGCGCGCGGCTTGGTGCGCGGGCGCCGCGACCGACCCGACCCCGCGCATTTCGCAGGCTCCGGGAAGGTCGACGAGATCAAGCGAGCTCTGCGCGAGCAGGGTGCCTCGCTCGCCATATTCAATCACGTCTTGTCGCCGGTACAGGAACGCAATCTCGAGAAGGCGCTCGGCTGCCCGGTCGTCGACCGGACTCGGCTGATCCTCAACATTTTTGCCCAGCGCGCCAAGAGTCACGAGGGCAAGCTCCAGGTGGAGCTTGCGCAACTCCAGCATGCGGCGACGCGGCTGGTGCGCGGCTGGACGCACCTCGAGCGGCAACGCGGCGGCCGGGGCTTCCTCGGCGGCATGGGCGAGACACAGCTCGAGGTCGACAGGCGGCTGATCGCGACTCGCGTCAAGGTTCTGAAGGACAAGCTCGGCAAACTCCAGCGCCGGCGGGAAGTGCAGCGGCGCGCACGGGCTCGGGGCAGGTCTTTCTCGGCATCGCTCGTGGGTTACACCAACGCCGGCAAGTCGACCCTGTTCAATACGCTGACCCGCGCGGGAGCGCTCGCCGAGGATAGACTCTTCGCGACGCTCGACACCACGACGCGCAGGCTGTACCTGCCCGAAGCCGGAAACATCACGATTTCCGACACCGTCGGGTTCATCCGCGATCTTCCGCACACGCTCGTCGCGGCTTTCCGGGCAACGCTCGAGGAAACCATTCACGCCGACCTGCTTCTGCACGTGGTCGACGCGGCAAACGATGCGCGCGAGGCGCAGATCGTCGAAGTGGACAAGGTCCTCGCCGAAATCGGAGCGAGCGCCGTTCCCCGGCTTCTGGTGTGGAACAAGATCGACCGCAACGGCCTTCGTCCGGGAGTCGACCGGAACGAATATGATAGAATCTGCCGCGTTCGTCTAAGCGCAAAAACGGGCGTCGGCGTGGATGGCCTGCGTCAGGCCCTGGTCGAGGCAACTGCCTCGAGGATATCTCCGGCGAGCCCGCCAAAATCGACAGATTCGCAGAAACTGGGCCAAGCGGCCACAACGTAGGATTCTCATGTCATTGAACGACCCGCAATGGGGCAAGCGCGGCGGAGGCAACGAGGGGCCTCCCGATCTCGACGAGATGTGGCGCAGGTTCAACCAGAAGCTGAACGGATTGTTCGGCCGGCGCCGTGGCGGGGAGGGGGGGCCCGGCGAACCGCCGAGCGTCCGGCAGCTGAGCGGCGGAGCGGGCCTGATCGCCTTGGCCGTGCTCGTCGCTTGGCTCGCGAGCGGTCTCTACATCGTAGTGGAAGGCCAGCGGGGGGTCATTCTCACTTTCGGCAAGTTCTCCGAGGTGACCACCGCGGGATTGCACTGGCGCGCGCCGTATCCCTTTCAGAGCAACGAGATCGTCGATCTGACCGGAGTGCGCACCGTCGAAGTGGGCTATCGCAACAATGTCAAGACCAAGGTCCTGCGCGAATCGCTCATGCTGACGGACGACGAAAACATTACCGATATCCAGTTCGCGGTCCAGTACATTCTGAAGGATCCGGTGGACTATCTGTTTACCAACCGCCGTCCCGAGGACACGGTACTGCAGGCCGCGGAAAGCGCGTTCCGGGAGATCGTCGGCAAGAGCAAAATGGACTTCGTGCTCTACGAGGGCCGCGAGCAGATCGCAGTGTCAGCGCAGACCCTGATGCAGCAGATCCTCGACCGCTACAAGACGGGCATCTCGATCAGCAAGGTGACCATGCAGAACGCGCAGCCGCCGGAGCAAGTGCAAGCCGCCTTCGACGATGCGGTGCGCGCCAAGCAGGACCTCGAGCGGCAAAAGAACGAGGGACAGGCGTATTTCAACGACGTCGTCCCGAAAGCGCAAGGCACTGCCTCGCGGTTGACGGAGGAGGCCAATGGTTACCGCCAGAGCGTGATCGCGAACGCCGAGGGTGAAGCGGCGCGTTTCAGGCAGATCCTGGTCGAGTACAACAAAGCGCCGGGTGTGACGCGCGAGCGTCTTTACCTCGATACCGTCCAGCAGATCCTGTCGAGCGTCGCCAAGATCCTGATCGACGCCAAGGCGGGGAGCAATCTTCTCTATCTTCCCCTCGACAAGATCATCCAGATGACCGCCGCGAGCGCGCAGCCCGAGGGGCAGGCATCGTCGGCTCCTTCCCGGGTCACCGAGCCGCCTCCAGCGCCGGATACCGGAGCCCGCTCCCGTGACGCGCTGCGCGGGCGCGAAAGAGGGGAACGGCCATGAACAGCCGCTCGGGAATCGTTCTCGCGATCGCCGCAGGGGCGATCGTCCTCGCGGCCCTCTCCGCGTTCACCGTGGATCAGCGCCAGCGCGCCATCGTGTTCCAGCTCGGTGAGATCAAGGACCTGATCGATGAGCCCGGCTTGTTCTTCAAAATTCCGCTGATCCAAAACGTGCGCTATTTCGACAAACGAATCCTGACGCTGGATACGCCCGACACCGAGCGCTTCATCACCTCGGAGAAGAAGAACGTCCTCGTCGACTCCTTCGTCAAGTGGCGCATCCAGGACATGCGGCAGTACTACATCAGCGTCCAGGGGGACGAACAGCGCGCTCAGACACGGCTGTCGCAGACGGTGAACGCAGCGCTGCGCGAAGAGTTCGGCAAGCGTACCGTGCACGACGTCGTATCGGGCGAGCGCGACGATATCATGCGCATCGTGCGCGACAAGGTGGAGGACGACGTCGCCAAGATCGGGGTACAGATCGTCGACGTGCGGCTCAAGCGCATCGAGCTGCCGCAGGAGGTAAGCGAGGCCGTCTATCGACGCATGGACGCGGAGCGCAAGAGCGTTGCAGCCGAGCTCCGGTCGCAGGGCTTCTCCGCGGCGGAGAAGATCCGCGCCGAAGCCGATCGTACGCGCCAGATCATCATCGCCGAAGCCTACCGCGACGCTCAGCGTGTCAAGGGCGAGGGCGACGCCAGGGCGGCCGCCATCTACGCGCGCGCCTTCAACGAGAACCCCGAGTTCTACTCCTTCTACCGCAGCCTCGACGCCTACCGGGCGAGCTTCAAGAACAAGAGCGACGTGATCGTGCTCGACCCCAATTCCGAGTTCTTCAAGTATTTCAGAAACGCGGGAAAGGGCGGCAAGTGAATGGGCACGACGTTTCTCATGGCATTTGCCCTCATGCTGGTCATCGAGGGCCTGCTGCCCTTCCTTCTTCCGACCTTGTGGCGCGATACCTTCCGCCGCATCACGGAGTTCACTGACGGACAGATCCGTTTTTTCGGGCTCTCCTCGATGCTGGTCGGGCTGCTGATCCTGTTTTTCATCCGCTAGACGCGCCGGCACCGAAGGAACCCTATGCGCAACTGGCTCCTTCCGGAAAAATTCGAGGACATCCTGCCGCCGCAGGCGCGGCGCATCGACCGGATGCGAGCGAAGCTCCTCGAGTTGTTTCGCGTGCACGGGTACGAGCTGGTGATTCCCCCCATGCTCGAGTATCTCGAATCGCTGCTGACGGGCACCGGGCACGATCTGGATCTTCGCACTTTCAAGCTGGTCGACCAGCTCTCCGGGAGGATGATGGGCGTGCGCGCCGACATCGCGCCCCAGGTCGCGCGGGTCGATGCACATCTTCTCAACAGGGAAGGCGTCACGCGGCTGTGCTACGCGGGGAGCGTTTTGCTCACCCGGCCGCGGGGTCTAGACTCGACTCGGGAGCCCTTGCAGATCGGCGCAGAGATCTACGGCCACCCCGGAATCGAGAGCGACCTCGAGATCCAGCAGCTTCTCGTCGACTCGCTGGCCGCGTGCGGCATTTCCGAGGCGCGCCTCGATATCGGCCACGTCGCCGTGTTCCGCGCGATTTGCCGACACGGCGGGGTCGGTGCCGAGCTCGAGTCGGAACTGTATGAAGCGCTGGAGGGCAAGGATCTGCCGGCGCTGCGCGGGGTCACTCAATCCATGCCGGCAGCGACGCGCGAGGCATTGCTCGCCCTTCCGGAGCTCTATGGAGACGGCGCCGTGCTCGAGCGCGCCCGGCGCGCGCTGCCCAAGTATCCCGAAATCGACGCGGCGCTCACGGACCTCGAGGTTCTCTCCCGAAGCGGCAGCATCCCCGTTTCGGTGGATCTGGCCGACCTTCGCGGATATCACTACCACAGCGGAGTGGTGTTTGCGGCCTATTCGCCGGGCGTGGCCAACGCGGTCGCGCTGGGCGGGCGTTACGACGAGGTCGGAAAGGCATTCGGCCGCGCTCGGCCCGCAACGGGATTCAGCATGGACCTGCGCGATCTCGCGCGCACTGCGCCGCGCGAGGCGGAAGCGGCCGCCATTCGGGCACCGTACTCGAACGATCCGGAGCTCGCCACCGCGATCCGCAAGCTGCGAACCGCCGGGGAGGTGGTAGTGGTCGGGCTTCCGGGACACGCCGCCGAGGGCGTTCAGCC
>VBCT01000039.1 GCA_005882235.1 Betaproteobacteria bacterium | reverse complement strand
GATCCAACGAGATCAACGTGGTGATCAGCGCCAACGGGCAATACCTGCTGCAGCGAAAACCGCTCCAGTTCCGGAACGTCGCGACCCTCGCCGAAGAGCTCCGTCGCGCTGGCGCCGGCATGAAGGAGGCGATCGTGGTCGTCAACGCAGACAACAATGCCAACTACCAGTCGGTGATTCGCGTCATGGACGCCGCGCGGCAGGCGGGCTTTGGCCAGGTGGTGTTTGCGGTCGAGCAATCGACGAAGTAGCGCGCAGGGCGCGTATGGAGGCCGCCCGGCCCACTCTTCTTGCCGCTCGCTTTGCCGCGCGTCACTGGTACCGGCTGAGCCCGGTGTCGGTGTTGCTGTTTCCCTTAAGCCTTGTCTTTCGTCTGCTGGTAGCCCTGCGTCGTCTGCTCTTTCGCGTAGGCGCGCTGCCCTCGGTGCGACTTCACATTCCGGTGGTCATCGTCGGAAACCTGACCGTCGGGGGCACAGGGAAAACCCCGCTGATCCTTGCGCTCGTCGAAGCCTTGCGCGCGAAGGGGCTACACCCTGGAATTCTCAGCCGGGGGCACGGCGGGGCCGACGCCGGACCCCGCGCGGTGAGCGAGCGTGACGATGCCGCGCATGTCGGCGACGAGGCTTTGCTGCTTGCCGAGCGTTCGGGGTGTCCGGTGTGGATCGGCGCAGATCGCGCCGCCGCCGCCCGCGCGCTGCTCGCAGCCCACGCTCGCTGCGACGTGATTCTCTGCGACGATGGATTGCAGCATTACCGCTTGCAGCGAGATTTCGAGATCGCGGTCGAGGATGAGCGCGGTCTTGGGAACGGCTTGCTCCTTCCGGCCGGTCCTTTGCGTGAGCCCGCGGGTCGGCGTGTCGATGCGACGGTGGTGAACGGCGCGGACGCAAGGCCCGGCGCATTTCGCATGCGACTCGCGCCCGCGGGTCTGTTCCGAGTCGATGCGCATGGCGCACCTTTAGCGCAGTCGGAGCTTTCCGGAAAGAAGCTGCACGCGGTCGCCGGAATCGGCAATCCCAAGCGGTTTTTCGCGGGGCTTTCGCGCATGGGGCTCGCGTTCTCGGCTCATCCTTTTCCGGATCACCACGCGTTTCGGGCTGCAGACCTCGAGTTCGCCGATTGCGATTTCGTGCTGATGACCGAAAAGGATGCGGTAAAATGCCGCCACTTCGGCCGGCGCGACCTGATCGCGGTGCGCGTCGAGGCCGAACTCGACCCTGCCCTCGCGGAGCTCATACTGGGACGAATTCATGGACTCGCGACTGCTTGACATTCTCGTCTGCCCGATTTGCAAAGGACCGTTGGTCCACCGCAGGGCACAGGCGGAATTCATCTGCAAGGCCGATCGCCTGGCGTTTCCGATTCGGGACGATATTCCGGTGATGCTCGAGGAGGAGGCGAGAAAGCTGCCCCCCGAGGAAGAAGTGAACGAGTGAACGAGGAGGCACCGCCTAGAATCGTTCACATGTCCTTCACCGCCATTATCCCGGCGCGGTTCGCGTCCAGCCGGTTTCCTGGAAAGGCGCTCGCCGATATTGGAGGCAGGCCCATGGTCGTGCGGGTAGCCGAGCGGGCGCGCGAAAGCGGCGCGCGCGAGGTATACGTGGCCACCGACCACGGCGACATCGCGGCCGCAGTAGAACGGTACGGCCATCAGGCGGTAATGACCCGCGGCGACCATGCGACGGGCACTGACCGGATCGCGGAGGTCGCGGAGCGCCTCGGGCTCGCGGCGGACAGTCTGGTCGTCAACGTCCAGGGCGATGAGCCGATGATCGAACCGGGCCTGATACGCGCCGTGGCGACCCTGCTTGCGGATACGCCGGAAGCGGCCATGGCCACGGCCTGCCACCCGATCCGGGACGCGGGCGAGCTGTTCAATCCCAACGTCGTCAAAGTCGTGCTGGACCATGCCGGATTGGCGCGCTATTTCAGCCGGGCGCCAGTGCCCTGGGCCCGGGATGCCTTTGGGGATTCCACACGGGCCTTGCCGCAGGGGCTTCCCTGTTACCGGCACATCGGCATCTATGCCTATCGCGCCGAATTCCTGCGTCGCTACCCGCGGCTCGAGCGCTCGCCGCTTGAAGAATTCGAAGCGCTCGAGCAACTGCGGGCGCTTTGGCACGGCTACGCGATCGCCGTCGCGGTGCGACAAGATGCGCCGCTCGCCGGTGTCGACACGGCCGAGGACCTGGAACGCGCACGGGCGCTGTTTGACCGCACGGTTCATAAACGGTAAGGTCGGCTTCGGGGCGCCGGGGAGGTGCTCCGCGGTAATTGCCGAGGACAATAATGAGACTGATCCTTCTCGGCCCACCGGGCGCCGGTAAGGGCACGCAGGCAAATTTCATCAGGGAACGATTCAGTATTCCGCAGATCTCCACCGGCGACATGCTGCGCGCTGCCGTGAAAGCGGGCACGCCCATCGGCCTCGCGGCAAAGAAGGTCATGGACTCAGGGCAGCTCGTTTCCGACGACATCATCATCGGGTTGGTGAAGGAACGGCTGAAGCATCTGGATTGCAAGAACGGCTATCTGTTCGACGGCTTCCCGCGCACCATTCCCCAAGCGGAGGCGATGCGCGACTCGGGCGTCGATCTCGATTTCGTCTTGGAGATCGACGTAGACCACGACGAGATCATCCAGCGCTTGAGCGGGCGCCGCGTGCATCCGGCATCGGGACGCAACTATCACATCAAGTTCAATCCGTCCCGGGTTGCCGGCAAGGACGACATTACCGGTGAGCCCCTTATCCAACGCGACGACGACAGGGAAGAAACGGTCAGAAAGCGCCTGAAGGTCTACCAGCAGCAGACCCGGCCGCTCGTGGACTATTATTCGAAATGGGCTGAGCAAGGGGACGCGCGTGCTCCCAAGTACCGCAAGATCTCGGGCATTGGCTCGGTCGAGGAAATCAGCGCGCGCGTCTTCGCCGCTTTGAAGTAGTCTGCGCGATACCATGAAACCGAAGAACGCTTTCTACGCCCAATCGGGCGGCGTCACCGCGGTCATCAACGCGAGCGCAGCGGGCGTGATCGAAACGGCGCGGAAGCACAAGAGCCGCATCGGCAAGGTCTACGCCGGCCGCGACGGCATCATCGGCGCGCTCACCGAGGACCTGATCGACACCAGCCGTGAGCACGCATCGGCGATCTCAAGGCTCAAGACCACGCCGGGCGGTGCGTTCGGCTCATGCCGTTACAAGCTCAAAGGCATCGACGAGAACCGGGCGCATTACGAGCGGCTGATCGAGGTATTCCGGACCCATGACATCGGCTACTTCTTCTACAACGGCGGCAACGATTCCGCGGACACGGCCTGGAAGATCTCGCAAGTCGGCGAAAAGCTTGGATACCCGCTCATCTGCGTGGGCATTCCCAAGACCGTCGACAACGACCTTGCGATCACCGACAACTGCCCGGGCTTCGGGTCGGTCGCGAAATACGTCGCGACCTCGATCCGCGAAGCTGGTTTCGACGTCGCCTCGATGGCGAAGACCTCCACACGGGTCTTCGTCATGGAAGTGATGGGCAGGCACGCGGGGTGGATCACCGCCGCTTGCGGTCTCGCCGCCGACCGGGAAGGAGACGCGCCTCAAATACTCCTCTTCCCGGAGATCCAGTTCGACGAGGAGAGATTTCTCGAGCGGGTGAAGAAAGTCGTCGAACGAGACGGGTATTGCGCGATCGCGGTGTCGGAGGGCCTGCGCAACAGAGAGGGCAAATTCCTCTCCGAGACCGGTCTGAAGGACGCATTCGGCCATTCGCAACTGGGCGGCGCGGGTGAGATCATCGCGAAGCTCGTCAAGGACCGCCTGAAATACAAATATCACTGGGCGCTCGCCGATTACCTGCAGCGCTCCGCCCGCCATATCGCGTCCAAAATAGATGTCGAACAATCGTACAAGCTCGGCGTGGCCGCGGTAAACCTCGCCCTTGCCGGGAAGAACGCGGTGATGCCGATCATCGAGCGCGTTTCGAACACGCCTTATCGCTGGCGCATCGCCGTCGCGAAACTCGCCGACATCGCCAACAAGGAAAAGATGATGCCGCGCGATTTCATCACCGGGGACGGGTTCCACATCACGCCCAAATGCCGCACCTATCTCTCGCCGCTGATCCAGGGCGAGGCGCCCCCGCCCTACAAGAACGGGCTGCCCGACTATGTGAAACTCAAAAATACGCCCGTCCCGAAGAAGCTTCCCCCTTTCAAGATTTAGATTAAGGTTTCCTGCTGCTATAATTTCGCGCTTTTTATCGACTCAGGCCCGGGGCTAGGGCCGGTATCACGGGAGAAAATCTATGCTCGGAGGTCTCTGGTTCGCCATCGCCTGCGCATTCATCGCGATCGTCTACGGTGTGCTGCAAGCGAGATGGATCGTTTCGCTGCCCGCGGGCAACGCGCGCATGCAGGAAATCGCGGCGGCGGTCCGCGAAGGCGCCAGCGCCTACCTCAAGCGCCAGTACACGACCATCACGGTCGTCGGCGTGGTCTTGTTCCTCGTTATCGGCTTGACTCCGAAACTGGGCTGGGCCACGGCCTGGGGTTTCGCCGTCGGGGCGCTGTTCTCGGGCCTCTCGGGCATCATCGGAATGAACATCTCGGTGCGCGCCAACGTGCGCACCGCGGAAGCCGCCCGCAGCGGCCTGCAGCAGGCGCTCAACGTCGCTTTCAAGGGTGGGGCGATCACCGGGTTGCTGGTGGTCGGGCTGGGGTTGCTCGGTGTAGCGGGCTACTTCGCGCTGCTGTATTCCAATGCACAGGACAAGAGCGCGCTCGATCACATCCTGAAGCCCCTGATCGGACTGGGCTTCGGCGGTTCGCTGATCTCGATTTTCGCGCGGCTGGGCGGGGGCATCTTTACCAAGGGCGCGGACGTGGGCGCCGACCTGGTGGGTAAGGTCGAGGCGGGCATTCCCGAGGACGATCCACGCAATCCCGCCGTGATCGCTGATAACGTGGGCGACAACGTCGGTGACTGTGCCGGCATGGCCGCGGACCTGTTCGAGACTTATGCGGTGACGATCATCGCCACCATGATCCTCAGCGCGCTGGTGGTGAAGACGGCCAGCCCGGCGGCGGTGATCTATCCGCTCGTGATCGGCGGCTTCGCGATCATCGCGTCGATCATCGGCACCCGGTTCGTGAAGACGAAGGCGAACGACAAGAACGTCATGCCGGCGCTCTACCGGGGCCTGATCTGGGCCGGCGGCCTCGCACTCCTTGCTTTCTATCCGATCACCCAGCTGATGATGGGCGACGTCCTCAAGGTCGTGCCGTTCAAGGTGCTCGGTGGCAGCAAACTGATCACGGTCTGGCACCTGTACGGTGCCGCGGTGGTCGGCCTTGCGCTCACCGGCTTCCTCGTGTGGATCACCGAGTACTACACGGGCACGCAGTACAAGCCCGTGCGGCATATCGCGCAGGCCTCGACCACCGGGCACGGCACCAACATCATCGCCGGTCTGGGCGTATCGATGCGGGCCACCGCCTGGCCGGTGCTCGCGGTTTGCGTCGCGATTTTCGCTTCCTACGCGCTTGCCGGCCTGTACGGCATTGCCGTCGCCGCGACCTCGATGCTTTCGATGGCCGGGATCATCGTCGCGCTCGACGCCTACGGGCCGATCACCGACAACGCCGGCGGCATCGCCGAGATGGCGGATCTGCCGAAGGAAGTGCGCGCCATCACCGATCCGCTCGACGCGGTAGGCAACACCACCAAGGCAGTGACCAAAGGTTATGCCATCGGCTCGGCGGGTCTTGCCGCGCTGGTGCTCTTCGCCGACTACACCCACGCGCTCGAAGGCGCGGGCAAGGTCGTGTCCTTCGATCTTTCCAACCACATGGTGATCATCGGCCTGTTCATCGGCGGCATGGTGCCCTACCTCTTCGGCGCGATGGCGATGGAGGCGGTCGGCCGCGCCGCCGGCTCGGTGGTGGTGGAAGTGCGCCGCCAGTTCAAGGAAATCGCCGGCATCATGGAAGGCAAAGCGAAGCCCGAGTACGGCGTCGCGGTGGACATGCTCACGCGCGCCGCGATCAAGGAAATGATGATCCCGTCGCTCCTGCCCGTGTTGGTGCCGGTCGTGGTCGGCCTTGCGCTCGGGCCGCAGGCGCTGGGCGGCGTGTTGATGGGCACCATCGTCACCGGGCTCTTCGTCGCGATTTCGATGACCACGGGGGGCGGCGCCTGGGACAACGCCAAGAAATACATCGAGGACGGGCACCACGGAGGCAAGGGCTCGGACGCGCACAAGGCCGCGGTCACCGGAGACACGGTGGGAGACCCTTACAAGGACACCGCCGGCCCGGCGGTGAATCCGCTCATCAAGATCATCAACATCGTGGCGCTGCTGATCGTGCCGCTGATGGTCTAGCCACACTTCCGGCTTCCGCCGAAGGTCGAAGTATCAATGAGGGCGATGGCAAAACGCACACGCAAGTCCAAAGCGGCAGTCAAGTCCAAACCCGCGCCCAAATCCAAACGCGAACTCAGATCCAAGGCCAAGTCCAAGGCAAAGCCCGAAGCCGCGACGGCCAAGACGCCGGCGACCGACCCGAAGGCCGCCGAAGCCAAGACTCCCGACGCGAAGCCTGCCAAGCCGACCACGACCATCTCCGCTGTCGAGATGGGAGCTCGCCAGCGGGAGATTTCGGTCTCCGAGTTCTTCACGAAGAACCGCCACCTGCTGGGGTTCGACAATCCGCGCAAGGCGCTCCTCACCTGCGTCAAAGAAGCGGTCGACAACGCGCTGGACGCGGCCGAGGAAGCCGGCATCCTGCCTGATGTCCTGGTCAACGTGGAAGTCGCGGTGGCCGACGGGGCGCCGCCGCCTTCTCCGAGCCAGGCGACCCGCTTCCGCGTGACGGTGATCGACAACGGGCCCGGGATAGTCCGCCAGCAGATTCCGCCGATCTTCGCGAAGCTCCTCTACGGCTCGAAGTTCCACAGGCTCAGAATGAGCCGGGGCCAGCAGGGCATCGGTATCTCGGCGGCCGGCATGTACGCTCAGCTGACGACGGGCAAGCCGGTGCAGATCATCTCGCGCACCGGCGCGCGGGCCGCCGCCCACTACTTCGAAGTGCAGATCGACACCAAGAAGAACGAGCCGAGGATTGTCGAGAACAAGAAGATCGACTGGGAGCACCAGCGCGGCACGCAGGTGGCACTGGAGATCGACGGGCGCTACCAGAAGGGCCGTGCCTCGGTGGACGAGTATCTCGAGCAGGTGGCCATCGCCAATCCGCACGTGCAACTCGTCTACCGGACGCCGGAGGCGGAGACGCGCGAGTATCCGCGGACGATTCAGGAGCTGCCGCCCCAGCCCAAGGAGATCAAGCCCCTACGGGATCGAGTTCGGCATTCTCCTGCGAATGCTGCACGACACGAAGAGCCACACGCTCGCGGGGTTTCTCGCCGCCGAGTTCAGCCGGGTGTCCTCCGCCGTGTCCCAGGAGATTTGCGGGACGGCCAAGCTGTCGCCGAATGCGAAGCCGCGCAATATCCACGGCGCCGACGCCGAGGCGCTCTACAAGGCGATCCAGTCCACCAAGATCATGGCGCCGCCGTCCAACTGTATCTCGCCGATCGGCGAGAAGGCGATCCTCCACGGCCTGTACAAGCAGATCAAGGGCGACTTCTACACGGCGGTGACCCGGCCACCGGCAGTGTATCGCGGCAATCCGTTCATCATCGAAGCGGGGCTGGCCTTCGGCAAGGGGCCGGATCAGGCGGCGGAGACGGCGGAAGCACCCGCCGCGCCGCTGGCCGAGGGCGAGCAACCGGAGGACGACAACGAGCTCGCCCGCGTCATTCGCTACGCCAACCGCGTCCCTCTGCTCTATCAGCAGTCGGCGTGCGCGACCTTCAAATCAGTCCTCGAGACCACCTGGAAGAACTATGGCGTCGCCCAATCTCGGGGGGCGCTCCCGGCAGGGCCCATGGTGGTGTTCGTCCACATGGCCTCGGTCTGGGTACCGTTCACCAGCGAGTCGAAAGAGGCGATCGCCGACTACGACGAGATCCGGAAGGAGATCAGGCTGGCGCTGCAGGAATGCGGGCGCCGGCTCGGCGTATTCTTACGAAAGCGCGAGCGGGCCAAGAGCGAGTTCCGCCGGCGCAATATTTTCGAGCTCTACATCGAAGAG
>VBCT01000338.1 GCA_005882235.1 Betaproteobacteria bacterium | reverse complement strand
GGCCCGGCGTACGGCATGGTTCCGCCGTAAGCGTCGCAATCCACGTGCCGTTCGAGAAGGCAGCGCTCATATGCCGACTGTGACGCCTGCGTAAAGGAGGCGAGCTCTGCCTGTTGCCGGGCCCGTGCCAGGCGCTCGGCATGCAGCTGCCGCTCCAGCCCGTCCAGCCTGTTCGAAAGGGCCGGATCAGGTCCGGGAGTCGCCGCGGCGCGCGCGAGGAGAGCAGGGTCGGGTGAATAGACTGAGATCCTGTCCGTCACCGTGTCGGGCTTCTTCCCGTCCATGGGCGCCGTATCGGAGTAATGCGTCTTGCCGGCTTCGTCGACCCACTTGTAGATCTGCGCATGGGCCGGTCCGACGGCGGCGGCCAGCAGAATCACGACCGAAACGAGAGATGAGATGAGCGTCTTCATGATCGCGTGCTCCGGGACGATGATTCGAATGCTAACAAAGTCCCGCGCCGAGCGGCGCGATTAAAGTGTTTCAAATTGTGTGGCCGTAGCACTTCGGCGACATCTGGCTAAACCTGTATGCGGATGGGCAGCGAGCGAATCGGTTTTCCTGTCGCCGCGAACAGCGCATTCGCGACCGCCGGCGCGATAACCGGCGTGGCGGGCTCGCCCACGCCGGTGGGTTTCTCGCTCGAGCGGGCGATGTACACGCCGATGCGCGGCATCTCGTTCATTCGCAGCGGCACGTAGTCGTGGAAATTCGACTGCTCGACCACGCCCTCCTTCAGCGTGATCGCTCCGTGCATCGCCGCGGTGAGGCCGTACGCGATGCCGCCTTCCATCTGCGCGCGGATCACGTCCGGGTTCACCGCCAGGCCGCAGTCCACCGCGCACATGACGCGGTCCACGCGCCAGGAGCCGTCGCGCCTGACGGTGACTTCCGCCACCTGCGCGACCACCGTGTTGAAGGACTCGTGCACCGCGATGCCGCGCCCGCGCCGGTCGCCGACCCTCGCCGACACGAGCGGCGTGCTCCAGTCGGCCTCGGTCGCCGCCATTTCGAGGACGGTCTTGTGCCGCGGGGATTTTGCGAGCAGCGCGCGGCGGAACTGGTAGGGATCCTTTCCGATCGCCAGAGCGAGCTCGTCGAGGAAGGTCTCGGTCGAGAACGCGGTGTGGGTCGAGCCGACCGAGCGCCACCACTGCACCGGCACGCCCATCTTGGGCGAGTGCAGCTCAACGCCCAGATTGGGAACTGCATACGGGAGGTTCGCCGCGCCCTCCACCGATGTCGCGTCGATCCCGTCCTTCACCATCATGCCCTCGAAGGCGGTGCCGGCGAGGATCGACTGCCCGACGATGCGGTGCTGCCAGGCGATCACGTTCCCTTGCGCGTCCAGCCCCGCTTTCAGCGCGTGGTAGTACATCGGACGGTAGTGGCCCGCGCGCATGTCGTCCTCTCGCGTCCACACGAGCTTCACCGGAGCGCGGCCATCGATGGCTTTCGCGATCTGTACCGCCTCGACGAGGTAGTCCGCGTGCGGATTGGCGCGGCGCCCGAAGCTGCCGCCGGCGAAGAGCATGTTGAGCTTGACCTGCTCGGGCTTCATTCCGAGGACCGCTGCGACCTCGGGCTGGTCGATCGACTGGAACTGCTCGCCGTTCCAGATCTCGCAGGTGTCCGCCGAGAGCTTCACGACGCAGTTCATCGGCTCCATGCAGGCGTGCGCGAGATACGGGAACTCGTAAGCCGCCTCCAGCGTCTTCGCCGCGCGGGCGAATGCCCCGGGAAGATCGCCTTCCTTCCTCGCGGGGAGGCCGGGCGTCGCGGCGAGGCTCTTGTACTCGGCCATGATCTCGGCCGAACCCAGCTTGAACGCGCCGGACTCCTCCCACTCCACGACGAGCGCGTCGCGGCCTTTTTTCGCGGACCAGAAATCGGTCGCGAGCACCGCCACGCCCTGCGGGATCGCCACCACGTCGACCACGCCCTTCACCGCTTTCGCTTTCGCCGCGTCGAAGGACTTCTGTTTTCCGCCGAAGCGCGGCGGATGCGCGACGAGCGCGGTGAGCATCCCCGGGAGCTTCACGTCCTGCGTGTAGATTGCCGTTCCGTTCGACTTGGCGCGGGTGTCGGTGCGCGTCATGCGCCGGCCGATCAGGGCGAAATCCTTCGGATCCTTGAGCTTCACGTCCTGCGGGACCGGCTGCTTGGCCGCGCTCGCCGCGAGCTGGCCGAAGGTCGTCTTGCGGTTCGACGGCAGATGCACCACCGCGCCGCGTGCGATCGTGATCGAATCCGGCGCGACGTTCCAGCGCTCGGCCGCCGCGGCGAGCAGCATCGCCCGCGCAGCGGCGCCGGCCTTGCGCATCTGCTCGTACGAGTTCGCGAGCGCGGTGCTGCCGCCCGTACCCTGCATCGCGCCGAGGAAAAGATTGTTGTAGCGGCTTGCGTCCGCGGGCGCGCCCTCGACCCGGATCTGGCTCCAGTCGGCGTCGAGTTCCTCGGCGACGAGCGTGGGCAGGCCCGTGTACGTGCCCTGGCCCATCTCGAGGTGCTTCACGATCACCGTGACCGTGCTGTCCGTACCGATGCGGACGAAGGCGTTGGGCT
>VBCT01000038.1 GCA_005882235.1 Betaproteobacteria bacterium | reverse complement strand
GATGCCCGGATTCGCAGCGACCGAAGTGCAGATCGCGGGAGTGCTTCATGAATACTCGACGATCGAAGGTGTCCAGGAAGACGTCGTGGATATCTTGCTCAACCTCAAGGGCGTGGTGCTCAAGCTTCACAACCGAGAGGACGCGTTGCTCAATCTGAAGAAAAAGGGCGAAGGCCCGGTGATCGCAGGCGACATCGAGGCCACTCACGACGTCGAGATCATCAACCCCGAGCACGTGATCGCGCATCTGTCTCCCGGGGGCAAGATCGAGATGCAGATCAAGGTCGAGAACGGCCGCGGATACATCCCCGGCAATCTCCGCGTCGTCCCTGAGGAATCCAAGGGGATCGGGAAGATCATACTGGATGCTTCGTTCTCGCCCGTCAGGCGCGTGTCTTACTCGGTCGAATCGGCGCGCGTCGAGCAGCGGACCGATCTCGACAAGCTCATCATCGACATAGAGACGAACGGCGTGATAGAACCCGAAGAGGCGATCCGTTACGCAGCGAGGATCCTGGTCGATCAGCTTTCCGTTTTCGCGGCGCTCGAAGGCACGGCTCCGGCAATCGAGGAAAAGAAAGCCCCGCAGGTCGATCCGATACTGCTGCGTCCGGTGGACGATCTCGAACTCACGGTGCGCTCAGCGAATTGCCTCAAGGCGGAAAACATCTACTACATCGGCGACCTGATCCAGCGCACCGAGACAGAGCTACTCAAGACGCCCAATCTTGGCCGGAAATCGCTCAACGAGATCAAGGAAGTTCTGGCCTCGCGCGGGCTGACACTCGGCATGAAGCTGGAGAACTGGCCGCCCGCGGGCCTCGAGACAGCACGGACCTCGTGATCGGGGCGGAAGGAACAAGAAGATGCGGCACCGCCACGGACTCAGGAAGCTCAATCGCACCAGCAGCCATCGCCTCGCGATGCTGCGCAACATGACCGTGTCCCTGTTGAAACACGAGGTCATCCAAACCACCCTTCCCAAGGCAAAGGAGCTGCGCCGCGTGGTCGAACCGATGATCACGCTCGGCAAGCAAGCGACGCTCGCCAACCGGCGCCTCGCCTTCAACCGCCTGCGCGACCGCGGCATCGTTACCAAGCTCTTTTCCGAGCTGGGGCCGCGTTACGCGAAGCGAAACGGCGGCTACCTGCGCATCCTTAAATACGGGTTCAGGAAGGGAGACAATGCGCCGATGGCGCTGGTTGAGTTGCTCGACCGGCCTGAACCGAAGGAAGAACCCAAACCGGCTGAAGGCAAAGCGTAACGCGCGGGCTCAGCGGATCAGGATCGCCCGGTAGTCGTTGACGTTGGTACGGGTCGGCCCCGTTACGACGAGGTCTTCGAGCCGCGAGAAAAACCCGTACGCGTCATTGTCGGCAAGCAGTTTCCTGGCGTCGAGGCCGAGACGGGCGCCGCGCACGAGCGACTCGGGCAAGAGTACCGCACCCGCATTGTCTTCCGAGCCATCGATGCCGTCGGTGTCACAGGCAATTGCATAAACGTTCGGGGTGCGCGCAAGGTCGACGGCCAGCGACAACAGGAATTCGGTGCA
Source organism: Betaproteobacteria bacterium (assembly GCA_005882235.1). GTDB lineage: Bacteria > Pseudomonadota > Gammaproteobacteria > Burkholderiales > SG8-39 > VBDM01. The sequence continues at coordinate 9,501 of VBCT01000038.1, read as the reverse complement.
GCGTCCGCCGCGCCCCTTGCCGCGCACGGTGACCGTGCATTCTCCTCCGGAAATCAGCGCGAGCGGCGGCTTCATTGGGTCGCCATGTTGTGCGATTTGGCGGGCGAGCGCTCCGTACACCTTCGCCACCTCGGATGCCTCCCCCGTCACGCTGTCGCCGAGGTTCATGGTTTGAATTCGGTGCAGATGGAAGCACTCCTGCGCCGCGCGCAGCGCCTGCCGTGCCGTGGCGATGACGCGGTTTTCGACTCGCTCAAAACTGCTGTCGCCCGGCTTGGGTGTTTCCGAAATCTCGCCGCGTGCGCCTCGCTCCAGGTGTTCCCTGACCGCCGGAGCCGCGTCGACACCGTAGCGACGGAGAACTTCGATTGCGTCGCCGTACGTCGTCGGGTCGGGCGCACACGGACCGGAGGCGATGTGGGTGGGATCATCGCCCGTGACATCCGAAATGATCAGCGCGAGCACGGGTGCCTTGCACGCCGCCGCGAGCCGCCCCCCTTGGATCGCGGAAAGGTGTTTTCGCACGGTGTTCATGTCCTGGATCGGTGCACCGCTGCGAAGGAGTTCCCGCGTCGTCGCTTTCAGCGCTCCCATGCCGACGGCCTCGACGGGAAGGCTGAGCAGCGCCGAGCCCCCGCCGGATATGAGGGCGAGCAGCAGGTCGCTCGGCCCAATGCCTCTGGCCCGCTGCAGAATTTCCTTCGTAGCAGACTCGCCCGTTTCGTCGGGAACAGGGTGTCCGGCCTCGATCACCTTGACTCGGCGTGTCGGCAGTCCGTGCCGGTAGCGCGTGATGACCAGGCCCTCCAGCGGCGCGTCCCGCGGCCAATGCTGTTCGACCGCAAACGCCATCGAGGCGGCGGCCTTGCCCGCGCCGATCACGAGCGTCCGGCCCGACGGCGGAGGGGGGAGGTGGCTCGGGAGGATCTTGAGCGGGTCGGCGGCGGCGATGGCGGCTTGAAAGCTTTGTATGAGCAGCTGCTTCGGATCCATGCGTGGACTGTAGCCGTTTTGGTTGCGGCGGGTTCCTCTACACGTCCATCATTTCGAGCATAGCCTTGAACAAACCGCTCTCGGGATCGCAAAACTGGTCGAGGACCGTGAAATGATTTTTTCCCGGGCAAGGTATGTCCGTCTCGCGCACCTTGGCCCATTTTTCCCCGATGAGCCTGTTCTGGATGTGGAATCCCTGGTTTTCCTCCCCGCCGACGGCGGTGTATAGGGGTGCGTCGGTAGCAGGAGGGAGAAACGCGGGACTTACCTTCAGCGCGGATCTCTCGTCGAGGTGCACGTCGCAATTCACCGAAGGTACCCTGACGATTTCCGTCAGGTCGTACAAGCCGCTGATGGACATCGCGGCGCTGACGACCTTGCTCGGCAAGCTTGGCGAGTAGTCCGGCCAGCGACACGAGAGCATCATGGCGGCGAGATGCCCCCCTGCGGAATGCCCGCACAGGCAGAGTCGGTTCGCTGGCGCGCCGAAATTTTCCCCGTTACGGTACAGCCACGCGCAGGCCTGAACCATCTGCATCACGATGTCTGCGACTTGCACCGCGGGGCAAAGGGCGTAGCCGGGCACCGCGACCGTGATCCCGGCCTCGGCGAGCGCCGGCGCGACGAACGAGAAACGCTTGTTGTCGAGAGATCGCCAATATCCGCCGTGGATGTACATCAAAAGCCCGCGGCTCTTTCCCTGCGCGCGAAAGATATCCATTTTCTCCGCTTCGCTTGAGCCGTAAGGCACGTCCAAATAGCAGTCGAGGCCGGCGCGGGCCCGCTCCGAGTGTTTTTCCCAGCGGTCGAAGACTTCCTGATAGCCCTTGACGACGAGCCGCGGATTGTAAAGGAGCTCGTAATCTGTTTTGTCCGCGTTCATCGTATCGTTCTGGAAAGAAGGTCTCGCCGTGGTTCGGGCGCGCAAAGACGCCATCGCCCTGCGGGAGTGGAAAGGGCGTGGATCCCGCTACGTCGGGCGGATTAGAACGCCTCGCGCCAAAGATCGAGTGCCTGTTGCACCGGGCGGTCCGAAAAACTGAACAGCACCGCCTGTTCGTCGGCCTCGAGACGGTATGGCAGCCACGACGGGCATACAAAAACGTCCCTCGGTCCAAAGACCAGCGTCTCGCCTCCGAAGCGGCAACGGCCCTTGCCTTCGACGACTGCATATACCGTGGAGTCGGTCGAGCGATAGTCCTTTCCCTTGAATCCCTTCGGTAGGAGTTGCATGAAAGTACCGATGGTCGGCATCGCCCAATCGCCTGACACGGGATTCGTATATTGCAGCTTGTGGCCCCAGCAGGGATGCGCGTCGTGAGCCTGCGCGAGCGTCTCGAGCGCTTCGCGGGTGCGCCCGTACGGATACCAGAAAAGGGGCGAGGTGCGGCTCTTCGCCCTGTACTCCACCGGCTTCATGGTGTTGCCGAATTGCGCGAGGTTGTCGCCTTCGGTGCGGTTGGTGTGCTGAGCCTCCTGCGGACCCTTTTCCATGAATTGGGCATCGAGCAATTCGACGAGCGGGACGTCGAGGCCGTCCATCCATACCATCGGTTCTTCCGAAGGGTTGCCGTGGTCGTGGAAAGTCCACGACGGCGTGATGACGAAGTCTCCAACGCCCATGGTCACTTTTTCACCGTCGACCGCGGTGTAGGCGCCCCTGCCGAGCAGGATGAAGCGCAGGGCGGATTGCGAGTGCCGATGCGAGGGAGCAACTTCCCCGGGCAGGATCAGCTGCAGCCCGGCGTAAAGGCTGTGGGTAATGCTCGAGCGGCCCCTCAGCCCGGGGTTTTCAAGCACCAAAACGCGTCGCTCGGCCTCCTGAGCGCTGATCAGCCGGCCGGCCTCCTGGATCCATGGCCACATCTGATCCCATTTCCAGAGATGAGGTTTGCACGGCGTGCTGGGCGTGGCGGTGATGATGTTGTGCAGTACCTCCCACAAAGGCGTGACGTTGGCTTTGTCGATTTTGTCGTAAAACGCCTTGCGATCCGCGGCAAGCTCAGTTTGCAAAACGGCGGACATCCGCTTCTCCAGAGGCCAGACGGGGCTGAAGAAACGATTTTCCGCCAAAGGTGGCGACGGCGGCAACCTCGTGCGCCAGCCCAAGGGATGAATCCAAGGACAGGGGTAAGCGGTCCCTCAAAAGTGGGCAGAAGCCCATTTCTCTGACGGCAGTGCACCCTGGCACCTAAACACGATTTTTCTTCCTGCTGGATGCGATCGGTTCCGATCGAGTTTGTACACTCAGTAAAATGTGTAACTAACAATATGATAACAATATCTATTATACTGTATTCTATTATGTGAGCGTCGACTCACATACAGATCAATCTGGGCCATTGCCAAACTAGTGGGATATATCCCACGATAATTCCCACTTTCGCGATGGGCAAAATTGTGGTTGACCCTCGTTGCCAGGCCGTCTTGTAATAGCGCGAAGCGGCAGTCGCTCATGAGCAGGGCCAGGAGGAGGAAATGACGTGACGGCTGAGCAGTTGTTGAGCGAAATCGCGGATTACTGCAGGCGTGTCGGCATGGCCGAGTCGACCTTCGGGCGACGCGCCGTAAACGACGGGAAGCTAGTGGGAAGGCTTCGGATCGGCGGACGCGTGACTATGGAAACCGTCGAGCGCGTGCGGACATTCATGTCGGAGCATCGGTCGATCGAGACGCGCGGTTTGGTGCGGCTGAGATCCTCGGCCGGGAGTTTGGCGGGCGGTGGGGGTGCGGTACCAGATCAAGCCGCGATCCAGATCGCCGCCACCTCCGGGGCGAAGGACGAGTCGAAGACCAATTTCCGTTTCTACGACAACCGCCAGAAGTACCTGCTGTTCGTCAGCACCTGCAGCGAGAAGTGGGTGGTCGCGCAGCGGGTCGGCATGGAACTCGCCAATATTCATCCGCGGCCCCCCGCGGTCAGGGTGTTCGATGCCGGTGTGGGCGACGGCACCGTGCTTGCCCGCGTCATGCGCGCCATGCACCAGCGCTACCCGACGATGCCTTTCTACATCGTGGGCAAGGAAATCAGCCTGGAAGACGTGCGCCTCGCTCTCGATCGCATGCCGGACCGCTTCTTCGAGCACCCGGCGACCGTGCTCGTCATGACCAATCTCTACTACTCGGAAGCGCCGTGGCTCGCGCCGAAATCGGTCACCGCCGCCACGAGTCTCGTCTGGAAAGAGGTCGCCCTTACCGGAGCGACCTCCAGCGAGTTCGAACAGCAGATCATCGACCTGCAGCCGTTCCTGAACGAGCACTGGCGCGCGTCGGTGAGCAAGACGAGCGGCAATCCCGCCTATGCGAAGCCGGTGGTGCTGGTGTTCTACCGGGAAGATCACAAGTTCCTGCTCGACCAGGTGTTACCGCGCCGCGGCGCCGCTCGCGCCGACTACGACCTAGTCATCGCCTCGCAGCCGTACCGTGCCCGCGCTTCGGCCGAGTTCAAGGCGTCCAAGGTCCTGGCGCCGCTCGCCAGTAGCCTTGCGTCGGGCGGGCGGATGATCGCCATTCATTCCCACGGCCGGGACCCGGGGCTGGAGATCGTGCAGCGTATCTGGCCGGGAGAAAATCCGTTCCAGACCGATCGCCACTCGCTCCTGAAGGCCACCCGCGCCGCGCTCGGGGCAGACGGCCGCGACCTCAACTTCAACGCCTACGCCGACAACCGCTCGATATTCCGCTACGAGATGCACACGCTCCCGGAGGAAATCAGCGACGCGATCGGCACCTCGACGCTTCTCGCCGCGTGGAACGCAGCTGTTTACGTGGCGCAGATCGAGGACCAGCGCCTGGGCGAGGTCATGGGAGACCGCGGCTATCTCGAGGCCACGCAGGAGGTACTGCGTCGCCACAAGGGCCTGTGGTTCCTCGACGAATCCTACGTGATCTCGCGCAAGCGCGACTGAGGGCGCATGCAGACCGGATCGACAGCGGGGCCTATCGCCGCCCCCGCGCTCCTCGGGGCGTCGCCAGAGGATGAGCGCCGGAACATTCAAGCTTTCCTCTTGGGGGCTTCGCTCGAATTGTCGTCGCGGGATCCGGTGGAGATCAACGCCTGCGCGGACCTCTTGGAGCCGGGGACGGCCGTCTACATCAGCATGCCGCCGGGGCAAACCTATCACGGGATCGTGGCGCTGGCGACGCGTCTGAAACGCGCCGGCCTTCGACCGGTTCCGCACGTCGCGGCACGCCGGATCGCCAGCCGCGACGCGCTCGACGAATACCTGGCGCGCGCAGCAGGCGAGGCGGGCGTCGACAGCGCTCTGGTGATCGCCGGCGACAGCGACAGGACGAGCGGGCCGTTCGAGTCGAGCCTCCGGTTGCTCGAGACGGGCCTGTTCCAGCGGCACGGCATCGCGCATGTGGGCGTGGCGGGTTACCCCGAAGGCCATCCCAAGATAGCGGAAACCGCGCTCGCGACTGCGCTGGCCGCGAAAAAAGTTCTCGCCCGACGGGCGAGTCTCGATCTGCAGATCGTGACGCAGTTCTGTTTCGAGTCCGAGCCGATCCTCGTGTGGGCGACGAAGATGATAGAACACGAACTTCCGGTGCGCATCGGGCTTTCGGGGCCTGCGAGCCTGCCCCGCCTGCTCCGATTCGCGATGCTGTGCGGAATCGGGAACTCGGTCCGTGCGCTGAAGGCGCGACCCCAGGCGATTACGCGTCTTCTGGTCGAAGCCGGCCCGGAGGTCGTTGTAAGGGACATTGCGCGTCCGGGCGGTGCGCCGATCGCCGGAGTCCATTTTTTCTGTTTCGGGGGCCTGATGCGCACCGCGCGCTGGCTGCGAGCGGTGCGGGAAGGACGATTCGAACTGACTCCCGACGGCGGTTTTCGGGTCGGGGCCGCCTAGGGTTGCAAACTCCATCGCGGCTAGCGCCGCCCCACGCTCTGCGGGTGAGGCAGAATACGGGCGATGGATACACAGGTACTCGTCGTCGGCGGCGGCCCGATCGGCCTTACCCTCGCCATCGATCTCGGCATACGCGGTGTGCGCTGCACGTTGATCGAGCAGAAGGAAGCACCGCAGTTTCTGCCGAAGATGGAACGGTGCAATGCGCGCACCATGGAAATCTTCCGGCGCATAGGAATCGCCGACAAGGTCCGCGCCGCCGGCCTGCGCGACGACATCCCGATGGACGTGTTCATCGTCCTGTCGTTGGCCGAGCCACCGCTCCTGCACCTGCCCTACCCTTCGGTGAAGAGCGCGCGCGCCGAGATCCGCGCATGCAACGACGGGAGCATGCCGCTGGAACCGTATCAGCTCATTTCGCAGTACACGCTGGAGCCGCTGCTGAAGTCGATCGCCGAGGGGCTGCCCTCGGTGACGGTACGCTACGGTTGCCAGCTCGAGTCGTTTACCCAGGACGAATCCGGGGTCGCCGCGAGCGTGAAGCACGCGAACGGCATGGTCGGCGCGATCGGCGCGTCGTATATGGTGGGCTGCGACGGCGGCGGGAGCACGGTGCGCAAGCAACTCGGCATCAAGCTGCGCGGCGAGTACAACATACTCGAGCTGCGCCAAGCGGCGCTGTATCGCTGCGACGAGCTGTTCGAGCGCATCCCCATCGGCAAGGGCCCCGGCAGGGGACGTCACTACCACGTGGTCGACGGCAACAGCAGCTTTCTCATCATGCAGGACTCGACCAAGCACTTCACCTTGCACGCCATGGTCGAGAAGAACGACGACATGAAGGCGATGTTCGAGCGCACCGTCGCAATTCCCGTGAAGTACGAGATGCTCACCTGCGCTCCGTGGCGGCAGAACCTGCTGCTAGCAGACCGCTATCGGGATGGCCGCGTGTTCCTCGCCGGCGACGCGGTCCACCTCGTCATACCTACCGGCGGTCTTGGCATGAACTCCGGCGTCGGCGATGCGATCGATCTTTCCTGGAAGCTCGCGGCGACCCTGCAGGGATGGGGTGGGCCCGCGCTGCTCGACTCGTACGAATCCGAGCGGCGGCAAGTCGGCGAGCGCAACGTCGGCGCCTCGCGCTACGCTTCGCTAGGGCGGCGCAAATGGCAGGCGCAATACCGGCGGAACATTCGCGAGAACACGCCCGAGGGCGCGGCGGCGCGTGAGAACCTTGTGCGCGTCGCCAGCGTCGAGCAGCCCAAGTCGAACGAGATGATCGGCGCCGAGCTCGGCTACCGCTACGTCGATTCCCCGATCGTGTGCGCCGTTCCCGGCGGCCCCGAGCACCGCTTCAGGGTCTACGAGCCGAGCACGTGGCCGGGAGCGCGCCTGCCGCACGTGTGGCTCGCCGACGGCACGCCGATGCAGGACCACATTCCGTACGAGGGCTACACGCTGCTGCACCTCGGCGGCACGAACGCCGACACGTCGGCGCTGGAAAAAGCGCTGCGGGCCTTGGGTGCGCCGCTCGCCGTGCTCGACATGCCGGACGACGCGCCGCGCCAGGTGTACGGCCACGACCTCCTGCTGCTTCGCCCCGACCTGCACGTCGTCTGGCGCGGCAATCGGCCGCCGGAGGATCCGGGAAACGTAGCGGCAACGGTAACCGGGTACCGGGAATCCGATCGAGGCGCTTAGGCGACTCTGCGATTTTCCGGCTGAGGTCGGCGCATGAACTTCACCGGCTTCGGCCTAGGGGGCAGCGGCGCGATGCCGTGCGTCTCCAGGGACAGCTCGAGCTTGCGCCCTTCCGGGTCGGCCAGCGCCGCCTCGCGCGCCTTGCGGATCGCGTCGATCCGGGCGCGATCGTCCGGCACCACGTCGCCCTCGACCAGCGTATCGAGGATCCTGAGGAAGTTTCCCTTGCCGCGCTGGTGCGTGTCGCCGTAGCCCTTGATCAACCGGCCGCATAGGCCAATTTCGAGTGCGAGCTCTGCGTCCCGCTTCGCTGCGGTGGCGATCGCGACGAGCCAACGGTCGATCAGGATCTGCTCCTCGTGCCAGCGCGAGGTCAGAGGCCGCAACGGCCGCAGCCAAGCGAGGAAACGAAGCGCGAGAAATCCGCTCACGCTGGTCGTCTTGACGTGCATGCCGATGTTGAGCTTCTTGGCAAGCCCGCTCGCCTCGGCGAGGGCCTTCAGCGGCCGCGCGAGAAACCGAGGGAGCACCGCGGTGAACTCGTCCACACCGGGCTTGAGGAATTCGATGATGTGCAGCGGCTCGTGCGGTTTCGCCTGAACCTCCTCGCGAACGCGCTCGAAGCGGCTTCTGCGCGTCTTCAGGTCGGCGACGCGGATCACGTCTTCGTAGCACATCCACAGCGCCAGAAAACGCCCGGTTTCGTTGGAGAGCTTGTATCCCTCCGCGGCGTGGTCGAGATTCACGATCGGCTCGAGGCGGTCGAGGTACAGCCTCGCGTAGCTACGGTCCTGAAAGCCGGCGCAGCGCGCCGCGCCCTCTTCGAGCATGGCTCGAGTTTCCTCCGGGAAGGTTTGTCTGACGCGTTCCGAGCCGCTCAGGCGCTTTCTTTCCGCAGGCGTCACAGTCTTGCTCGGCGCCGGCCCGGCTGCAGCGTCGAAGCCCGCCGCAAAACCTCTGAGGCTCGCCTCGGCGCCTTTGCCGCCCGAACGGATCGCCGCCTCGCAGTCGGCGCGCGCGAGCGGCAGCGTTCCCGAGCCGGCCAGCGCCCCGAACATCACCGCGCTGATCACGGTGGCGGCGGCATTCGCCTGCGCCTGCATGTCGAACAGGATCGCGCGCTTCGCGAGTTCCCGTGCCGCCTTGAGCACGACCGCGCTGTCGAACCGCCCGTCGCCCATCTGCATCTTCTCGGCGACGGTGTAGACGCGGTGGGTCGATGCGATCAGCGTGGTCCGGTCGCGCGTCACGAAGCCGTTTTGCATCGCGCGTCCTGCCTCGATCAGCTCGGAGGCGACCATGACGTCCACGTAGCAGGGCGCCGGTGTGAGCGTCATCACGGGGCGCCTGGCGCCGAGTTCGGAGATCTTCGCCGGATAGATCTCGACGTAATAGGTGGTGGCGCCGGTGCGCTGCGCCACCCCGGGAATCGAGGTGCTCTGCACCGGATAGTCGCGCGCGGTCGCGGCGGCGATGATCCAGTCGGCGAGCACGCCGCCGCCTTCGCCGCCGAGAGCGGCGATCAGGATGGTGATGGGACGTTCGGGTAGTACCACTAGCTTCTTCCTTCGGCCGGCCGGAGCCAGCCGATGACGGTGTTGCGCAGTCGCGCGACGAATCGGTCCAAGACGTTCGGGTTTTGTACGATCTCGGCGCGGAAGAACGAAGGGCAAAGGATCGCCGCGTGGGCGACCTCGCCGCACAGCCCGCAGCCGACGCAGTCGTTGTTCACGTGCGCCACCGGGTCCACCTTGAGCGGATCGCTGGCCGCCTTGACCGTGAGCGAGGGACAGCCGGAGAGGCGGATGCAGGAGTGGTCCCCCGAGCACACGTCCTCGTCCACGCCGAAGCGCGTGCGCACCACGCGCTTGCCCGCCTTGAGGGCCGCGGCGATCTGCGGGCGGATACGCCGCTGGCGCTCGAGCTGGCACTCGGCATCGGCGATGATGACCTT
>VBCT01000344.1 GCA_005882235.1 Betaproteobacteria bacterium | reverse complement strand
GCGCTTGAGAAAGAGCCACGTCATCCGGCTGTTGGGCGGAAAGGCCAACCTGTTCGAGCGGCTCACCGCCGACAAGACCAGCCTTTCCATCTATACCGCCGACGAGATGCTGCAGGTTGCGAGCAAAGGCGCCGTGATGCGCGGCTGGGGCGCCGCCCACCTGCTGCGGCCGGTGAAGCACGCGATCCGCGTGCGCATTTGCGCGCCTTTCGAGCTGCGCGTGCAGCGCATGATGGAGCGGCTCGATACGCTCGATCGCGACGCGGTCGCCGCCGAGATCCGCAACAGCGACGAGGCGCAGGGCGCGATCGCCAAGCGCCACTTCGACATCGACTGGCAGGATCCGGAAGGCTACGATCTGTCGCTCAACACCGAGCGCATGAGCGTCGAGCAGTGCGCAGAGGAAATCATCCAGCTGTCCAGGAAACCCGACTTCATCGAAACCGACGAGTCCCATCGCGCGCTTTCCGATCTCGCGCTGCAGGCGAGCATCAAGGCGGCCCTGCGCGCCGATCCGTTCACGCGGGGTCTCACCTTCGGCGTCGACTCGGAGGGCGGAAGGGTGCGCCTGCGCGGGATCGTTGATACGCGCGAGGAATGGAAGAACGCCACCCGCGTCGTGACTTCGGTTCACGGCGTTATGGGCGTGAAAAGCGAGCTGAGAGTCACCGCGGAAATCCGCTCGCCGATGGGCGAGTGACCGGCGCGCGGCCCCGGGGCGTTTGCGGCGTTCTCGATCGACCGATCTGGAGGAGGTCATGACGAATTTCAGGTGTGGCGGTATCGCCCTGGCGCTTGCGGGTGGTTTGATCGCCGGTCCGGCCTTCGCGGCGCCGACGGTGCTGCGCGCCTCGCACCAGTTTCCAGGCGGCAAGGGAGACGTGCGCGACGAGATGGTGCAGATCATCGCGCGCGACGCGAAGGCGGCGGGCGTCGAGCTCGAGGTGCAGGTATACCCGGGCGCGTCGCTGTTCAAGCCGAACGAGCAGTGGAACGCATTGGTGAACGGGCAGCTGGACATTTCGTCCTTCCCGCTCGACTACGCGAGCGGCAAGGTGCGCGCGTTCGGCGCGACGCTGATGCCCGGCCTGGTGCGCAGCCACGAGCGCGCTGCGCGCGTGAACAATTCCGAGTTCATGAAGGAGATCAAGGCCAAGATCGACAAGGCCGGAGTCATCGTGCTCTCGGATGCCTGGCTCGCGGGCGCGATCGCATCGAAAAAGGCCTGCATCCGCTCTCCCGCCGACATCAAGGGCCTGAAAGTGCGCTCCGCCGGGCCGACTTTCGCCGCGATGTGGCAGTCGGCGGGCGCCTCCATCGTCTCGATACCGTCGAACGAGGTCTACAACGCGCTGCAGACTGGGGTTGCCGATGCGACCGACACGAGCTCGGGCAGCTTCGTCTCCTTCCGCATCTACGAGCAGGTGAAATGCCTCACGGCGCCCGGGGACAATGCCCTGTGGTTCATGTACGAGCCGGTGCTGATGTCGAAGAAGAGCTTCTCGCGCCTCAACAAGGGCCAGCAGGACGTGCTCCTCAGGGCGGGCAAGAAGTCCGAAGCCTATTTTGCGAGGGAGGCGAAGGGGCTCGACGACGAGATGGTCAGGACCTTCAGGGAGCACAAGGTCGAGGTGGTGACGCTGACGCCCGCCGAATACGACGAGTGGCTCAAAGTGGCCCGGCAAAGCTCGTACGCGGAGTTCGCCAAGGAAGTCCCGGACGGCAAGCAGCTCATCGACGCGGCGCTGGGCGTCAAATAGCGCAGGACCTTGCGCATCGAAGGGCGGCGCGAGCCGCCCTTTGTTTATCGTCCCGGCCTCCATCCCATGGATAGCTTCGTCCGCGCCGTAAGAGCGGTTTCGCAGCTGTGCGGTTTCATCGCCGCCGGGCTGATCGCGCTCGGCGTGCTCGTGGTGTGCCACATGGTGTTCGTGCGCTACGCGCTCGGCCAGAACACCATCTGGCAGACCGACTTCACCACGTATTGCCTGATCGCCGCAACCTTCGTCGGCAG
>VBCT01000343.1 GCA_005882235.1 Betaproteobacteria bacterium | reverse complement strand
TGTCGGGGTCGGGAACGCGCTCGTCCACGGTGACGACCATCTCGGGGGAGGTACCCCAAGTCACCTGCGGTTTGATCGAGCGCGCATCGATCGTCACTTCCCGGTCGAATTTCGCCTCAGGATCGCTCTTCAGCGTGCGCCAATGCGCTACTGCGCGATCCCACAACGCGCCGCGCGGCGTGAAAGGCCTTCCGTTCAGATAGGCCAGGGTCACCTCGTCGACCGCCACCAGTCCGGCGCGCGCTCCCGCTTCGATCGACATGTTGCACAAGGTCATGCGGCCTTCAATGGTAAGCGAACGCACCGTGCTGCCGGCGTACTCGATCGTGCAGCCGGTTCCCCCTGCAATTCCGATCCTGCCGATCACGGCGAGCGCCAGGTCCTTCGCCGTGACCCCGCGCGCAAGCGGCCCCTCGAAGCGCACGAGCATGTTTTTCATCTTCTTCGCAAGCAGGCATTGGGTCGAAAGTACGTGCTCGACTTCCGACGTTCCGATGCCGAACGCGAGGCATCCGAACGCGCCGTGCGTGCTCGTATGCGAGTCACCGCACACCACGGTCATTCCGGGCAAGGTCGCGCCCTGCTCCGGTCCGATGACGTGCACGATGCCCTGCCGGGCGTCGTTCATCTTGAATTCGACGATGCCGTATTCCGCGCAATTCTTGTCGAGAGTGTCGATTTGCAGGCGCGATACGGGGTCGGCGACTCCGGCGGAGCGGTCGGTCGTCGGAACATTGTGGTCGGCCACCGCGAGGTTGGCAGAGACGCGCCAGGGTTTGCGCCGCGCGAGCTTCATGCCCTCGAACGCCTGGGGGCTGGTGACTTCGTGCACCAGGTGGCGATCGATGTAGAGCAGCGTCGTGCCGTCTTCCTCGACGTGCACCGTGTGCGACTCCCAGAGCTTGTCGTAAAGCGTGCGCGCGATCATTCGGCTCGCTGCCCAAAGACAAAATTATACCGGATCGCGCCTTCGCCCCTTCAGCGCCTGCGCGCGGCCTCATAGAGAGGAGCGACACGCTCCGAGTAGTTTTGAAGGTCTCGCGTTCGGGTTTGGTCCGAAGGGTGAGTCGACATCCACTCGGGCGGTTTGCTGCCGCCGAGCTTGCCCATCTTCTGCCAGAGCGAAACCGCGGCACGCGGATCGTAGCCGGAGCGCGCGGCAAGCTCCACGCCGATGCGATCCGCCTCGGTCTCGTGCGTGCGCGAATGCGGCAGCGAGAGCGTCACGTCGAGCAGGGTTTGCGTCAGTTGAGCGCCCAGATCCCCCAGCCCGAGCGCCACGCTGAGCACGCTGACCCCGAGCTGCTGGGCCACCTGCTCGCTCGCGCGTTCGCGCCCGTGCTCGCGCAACGCGTGCGCGATCTCGTGCCCCATTACGGCAGCCAGCTCCTCGTCGGTTGGATCCAATTTTGTCAGAAGCCCGGAGTAGACGGCGATCTTGCCGCCGGGCATGCACCACGCATTCACCTCGGGCGAGGTGATCACGTTGACCTCCCAGTTCCAGCGTGGCGCATCGGCGCGGAACGCCGCCGTGCTCGGGATCAGGCGGTTGGCGACGCCGCGCACCCGTTCGACCTGAGCAGAATCCCGGTTGAGCTGGTTTTTCTTGCCGGCCTCGGAAACGACTTGGCCGTATGCTTGCGCGGCGCTGCGATCGATCTGGGAAGCCGAGATCAAGGACGACATGGTTTGCCGGCGCTCGACGCCGACGACGCCGCCTTCGGTCGTTTGTACCGTCTGGCAGGCGGCGAGAACCATCGCCGCGAAAAGACAGAACCACACTGAGAATTTCATCTGCGCTCCGAGAGAAGTATTTTCCACGCATCCGCGGCGTCATCAAGCCCCGCGACACCCGCCCCGTATAATGCCAGCGCCCGCCAACCTGCGTCCGACGATCCGCACATGAGCCGCATCCCCCGAAGCGTATTTTTTTTGCTTTTCACCGTATCCGGGTTTGCGGGGCTCATCTACGAGTCGATCTGGAGCCACTACCTGAAACTCTTTCTCGGCCACGCAGCCTACGCGCAGACGCTGGTGCTGGCGCTGTTCATGGGCGGGATGGCGAT
>VBCT01000342.1 GCA_005882235.1 Betaproteobacteria bacterium | reverse complement strand
TCCGTCCTCGGGCCAGATGATTGCGCCGGGGGCGACGCCGTTCACGCGCACATCGGGCGCGAGTTCGCGCGCGAGCGATCGCGTGAGACCCGCGAGGCCCGCCTTGGTGATCGAGTAGATCACGTAGTTCTTGAGCGGCCGGTCGGCGTGGATGTCGGTGATGTTGACGATCGCCCCGCCGGTCTTCCTCAGGTGCGGCGCCGCGGCTTGCGAGAGAAAAAGCGGCGCCCGGAGATTCGCTCCGATGAGGTTGTCCCAGGTCGCCTGAGTCATCTCGCCGACCGGGGTCGGAAAGAAGGTCGAAGCGTTGTTGATCAGCACGTCGAGCCTCTCGAAGCGGCCGATCGTGTTCCTCACGATTTCCGGCAAACCCGAGATATCGAGCAAGTCAGCCTGAACCAGCGCGACGGAATCGGCGCGCGCGGCGTTCAATTCGGTGCGCAGCGCCCTCGCCTCGCGCTCCGAGCCCCGGTAATGCAGCATCAGGTTCGCGCCCTCGCGATGCAGGCGGCGGGCGATCGCCGCGCCGACGCGTTTCGCGCCGCCGGTGACGAGCACAACTTTCCCTGAAAGGGGTTCGCTCATGGCCTAGAATGATACCGGAATACTCTTTGCATTCCCGAGATGGCGCTCCCCGAGCCTACGCCTGACGCGCGCGAGCACAGCAATCGCGTTGCCGAGCACATTCGCGGCGAGATCGCGGCAAGCGGCGGCTGGATCAGCTTCGCGCGCTACATGGAGCTCGCGCTCTACGCGCCGGGACTCGGCTACTACAGCGCGGGCGCGAGAAAGCTCGGCAAGGCGGGGGATTTCGTGACGGCTCCCGAGATTTCGCCGCTCTACGGGCAGACGCTCGCGCGCCAGGTGAAGCAGGTGCTCGAGGCGGGGTTCGACGAGGTGCTCGAAGTAGGCGCAGGGAGCGGCGCGCTCGCTGCGACGCTGCTCGAGGAGCTCGAGCGATCGGGAAAAGTCCCTCGCAACTATCTCATCCTCGAGCTCTCGGCCG
>VBCT01000341.1 GCA_005882235.1 Betaproteobacteria bacterium | reverse complement strand
CCGCCGCACCTTTCTAAGGCGCGCTCGAGCGTGCGAGTTTGAGGCGTACTCACCAGCATTGGCCATAATCCGCCCGGCACCTATGGCCTGTCTGTGCGGAGGCGTACGTAAATTGGCGCAAATGGGGATGGATTCCCATCCTCCGGACTTGCTGAGACAATCTTCCGATGGCCCGCTCTGGAACGCTCCTCCGCCCCGCAACGGCCATCGTCCTCGCGCTCTCGCTGGGGATGACCGGCTGTGCGAGCCTGCCGCCCCCGCCCGAGCACCCGCCGAGCGCCGAGGCGCTGGTTTTGACCCGCAAGGCGGACCGCCCCCTGATCGCGTTCGTGCTCGGCGGCGGCGGCGCGCGCGGTTTCGCCCACGCCGGGGTCCTGAAGGTGCTCGATGACGGCGGAATCCGCGCGAACCTCGTGGTCGGCACCAGCGCGGGCAGCCTGGTGGGAGCGCTCTACGCCGGCGGCATACGCAACGACGAGCTGCTCGAGACGGCGCTCGCCGTGCAGCGCGATGAGCTGGTCGACTTCGTATTTCCGCACCGCGGTTTCATCGAAGGCAATCGCCTTCAGACCTACATCGACAAGGCCCTGAAGGGGCGCCTGATCGAGCAGCTCGACATTCCTTTCGTCGCGGTCGCCACCGAGCTCGCCACCGGCAAGCTCGTCGCCTTCACTCGCGGCGACACCGGCATGGCGGTGCGCGCCTCGTGCAGCGTGCCGGTGATTTTCCAGCCCACCGCGATACGCGGGAGCGAATATGTCGACGGCGGGCTGGTGAGCCCGGTGCCGGTGAAGGTCGCGCGCGAATCGGGCGCCGACCTCGTCATCGCCGTGGACGTCTCGAGGCAGCCTGACGAGCACAAGGGACTCGGCAGCACTGCAAGAGGAGAGCAAGCTTGCCGACGTCGTCATCCGGCCGAATCTCGCCAAGGTACGCGCGACCGATCTCGCCGCGCGTGGTCAGGCGATTGCGGCCGGCGAGGAGGCGGCGCGCGCCGCGCTTCCGCAGATCCGCAGCCTGATCGCGGCCCGCTCCGGCGCAAACCGCGGCCGCTGAGGCCCGGTGACATGCGCATCATTCCACTTTGGCGCCCGAGGAGATGACGACCTTCGCCCACTTCGCCGTCTCGGCGGCGATGACCTTGCCGAAGTCCTGCGGCGTGCCCGGGATGGGCCTGCCTCCGAGCTGGGCGAGGCGCGCCTGCATCTGGGGATCGGCGAGCGCCCGGTTCGTCTCTGCGTTGACCTTCGCGATGATCTCCGCCGGCGTCCCCCTGGGCATGCCGATGCCGAACCACGCGGTGGCCTCGTAGCCCGGCACGGTTTCGCCGACGGTCGGCACGCCCGGCAGGGACGGCTCGCGCTCCGCCGACGTGACCGCGAGCGCGCGGATGCGCCCGCCCTTGAGATGGGGCGCGGAGGACGGCAGGTTGTCGAAGATCACGTGGACCTGGCCGGACATCAGCTCGACCAGGGCGGGCGCGGCGCCTTTGAACGGCACGTGCAGCATGTCGCAGCCGGTCATGAACTTGAACAGCTCGCCCGATAAATGCACCGTTCGCCTTGCAGTAGGCGATGAATTCGGCGACGTTCCTCGCCGGAAAGGAATTGTTGACTTCCATCACGTTCGGCGCCCTGATGAGTCCCGCGACCGGCGCGATGTCGCGCATGAAATCGAAAGGCAGGTTCTTGTACAGAGTCGTGTTGATCCCGTTCGCGGGATTGACGAGGAGCATGGTGTAGCCGTCGGGCGGCGACTTCACGACAAGCTCGACGCCGATGTTGTTGCCGCCGCCCGCCTTGTTCTCGATGACGAACGACTGCCCCATCTTTTCCGACAGCCACTGGGACATCATGCGCGCGAGGACATCGGTCGAGCCGCCGGGCGGATAAGGCACGATCCATTTCACCGCGTGCGTCGGATAATCGAGCGCGGCCGCGGAACCGATTCCGGCGAGGGAGACGAGCAGAGCGAGCGCAAGCGTACGGGCAAGACCGATCACGGAACCTCCTCTGGATGAACGATGGGTTGCATCTTTCGTATCGTAGCGAAATCTCGCGGCGGGAATCCACTGTTTGCGCCGCTAGCCCCCGACCCCGAGGTAAGTCGCGGTGATCCCTTCCTCCGCGCGGAGAACGGCCGGTCGGCCTTCGAACACCACCGTGCCGTGGTCGATGACGTAGACGCGGTCGGCGAGCTGCAGCGCCATCTCGACGTTCTGCTCGACCAGCAGCATGCTGACGCGCTGGGCCTTCAGCTCCCGGATGGTGTCCATGACCGCGTTCACCACCATCGGGGCGAGGCCCTGCGAAGGCTCGTCGAGGAGGAGGAGCTCGGGCCCGGTCATAAGGGCGCGGGCGATGGCGAGCATTTCCTGCTCGCCGCCCGAGAGGAGGCGGCCCTTGCTCTCCAGGCGCTCGCGCAGGGCGGGGAAGCGCTCGAGCACGGCGTCCATCTGCCAGCGCGAGTGCTTGCGCTGGGCGATAAGCAGATTTTCGCGCGCGTTTAAGTAGGGACGAGGGCGATGCCCATCCGCGAGATCCGGTGGGGGGCTAGCCCGGCGATGCTGCGGCCCTTGTAGCGGATCTCGCCCGAGCGCGGCGGGGCGAGGCCGGCGATCGAGCGCAGGGTGGTCGTTTTTCCCGCGCCGTTTCTTCCGAGCAGCGCGACCACCTCGCCTTCGGCGACGGCGAGCGACAGACCGTGGAGGACATGGCCGATGCCGTAGTAGGTCTCGATGCCCTTGATCTCGAGGATCACGCCGCGGCGCCTCCCAGGTAGGCGCGGCGCACCTCGCGATTGCGCTGGATCTCGGCGGGAGTCCCCTCCGCGATCAGGCGGCCGAAGTGCATGACCGAGATGCGGTCGGAGACGCTCATGATGATGTCCATCTTGTGCTCGATCAGCACGATGGTGTAGCGCCCTTTCAGCGCGCGCACCAGCGCCACGAGCCTCTTCGTCTCCTCGGGCGAGAGGCCCGCCGCCGGCTCGTCGAGCAGCAGCACGCGCGGCGCCGCGGCGAGCGCGATCGCGAGCTCGAGCTGGCGCTGCTCGCCGTGCGAGATTCTGCGCACGGGTTGCTCGGCCTTGTCCGCGAGCCCGACGTCGGCGAGCGCGGCGAGCGCCCTCGCCCTCACCTCGGCGTAGCGGTCGGCGCGCCGCCACAGGAGCCCCTTCCACGACTCTCCGCAGGCGAAGGCCGCGACCCAGACATTGTCGAGGAGCGAGAACGCCGGGAAGACGTTGGTGCGCTGGAACGAGCGCGCGAGGCCGAGATGGGCGACGCGGTGCGCAGGCGTCCCGGTGATGTCGCGCCCGTCGAAGAGAATGCGGCCTGAGCTCGGGCGGTAGGTCCCGGTGAGGAGATTGAAGAGCGTGGTTTTCCCCGCGCCGTTCGGGCCGATGATCGAGTGCAAGGTGCCCGCCTCGATTGCGAGGCTCACGTCGTCGACGGCGGCCAGGGCGCCGAACGCCTTGCTCAGATTTCGGGTTTCGAGGATTGCCATAACCGGGACCAGGCTTCAACGACGCCGCCGCGGAGGAATAGCACCACGATCACGAACGCCACGCCGAGCAGGAGCGGCCAGCGCGCCCACAGGGTGCTGACGGACTCGGACAGCCAGATAAAGACGAAAGAGCCGATGATCGGCCCGTAGAGCGAGCCCGAGCCGCCGATCAGCGTGGCGAAGACGACGTTGCCCGAGGTGACGAAGCCGATCGCCTCGAGCGGCACGATGCCGAAGAGCATCGCATAAAGCACACCCGCAAGGCCGGAGAAAGCTCCGCCGATAACGAAGGCGAGAAGCTTGAAGCGCGCCACGTCGTAGCCCACGGCCTCGGCGCGCACTTCGTTCTCGCGGATCGCCTGCAGGATCCTGCCCAGCGGCGACTCGACGATGCGCTTCATGATCCATAGCGAAAGGAGGAACAGCGCCGACACGAAAACGTAGTAGGGGAGGGGCTCGTTGAAGTCGATCCCGAGAAAGGCCGGCCGCGGGATTCCGGGCATCCCGTCCTCGCCTCCGGTGACGCTCGTCCACTGGTAGGCGACGAAGTAGAAGAGCTGGTTGAGCGCGAAGGTCAGCATGATGAAGTACAGGCCCGAGCGCTGCACGCAGAGATAGCCGACCGCCGCCGCGGAGGCCGCGCCCACGAAGACGCCGAGCCCCAGCGCGAGGAAGACGTCGATGCCGTAGTGCTTGAGGAGCCAGCCCGCCACGTAGGCCGCGGAGCCGAAGAAGGTCGACTGGCCGAAGGAAAGGAGGCCGGTGTAG
>VBCT01000337.1 GCA_005882235.1 Betaproteobacteria bacterium | reverse complement strand
TCCCGGCGTGCCCGATCACCTGTCCCTGTGGGAGCTGCTCATCCCGATGCGCCGGGGCTTCGACCTGTACGTGAACCTCCGCCCGGTGCGCCTGATGCCGGGAATCCAGTCGCCGCTCGCCGGGCGCAAGCAAGGCGATATCGATTTCTGGGTGGTGCGCGAGAACACCGAAGGCGAATACTCGTCGATCGGCGGGCGCATCTTCGAAGGCACCGAGAGGGAAACCGTA
This sequence comes from Betaproteobacteria bacterium, assembly GCA_005882235.1. Classification (GTDB taxonomy): domain Bacteria; phylum Pseudomonadota; class Gammaproteobacteria; order Burkholderiales; family SG8-39; genus VBDM01. The sequence goes on along the minus strand of VBCT01000337.1, from coordinate 1,192 downwards.
GTGCAGCAGAGCACCTTCACCCGGGCGGGCACCGACCGCATACTCAAATACGCGTTCGAGCTCGCGAACAGCCGCCCGAAGAAGCACCTCACCTCGGCCACCAAGTCGAACGGGATCTCGATCACCATGCCCTACTGGGACGAGCGCGTCCGCGCCATGGCGGCGCGCTACCCCGAGGTGAAGACCGACCAGTACCACATCGACATCCTCACCGCGCACTTCGTGCAGCACCCGGACTGGTTCGACGTCGTGGTCGGGTCGAACCTCTTCGGCGACATCCTCTCCGACCTCGGCCCCGCGTGCACCGGCACGATCGGCATCGCGCCCTCGGGCAACATCAACCCCGAGCGCAAATTCCCGTCGGTGTTCGAGCCGGTGCACGGCTCGGCCCCGGACATCGCCGGCAAGAACATCGCGAACCCGATCGGGCAGATCTGGTCTGGCGCGATGATGCTCGAGCACCTGGGCGAGAAGGACGCGGGCGTGGCCATCGTGCGCGCGACCGAGCGCGTGCTCGCGGAAGGCCCGCGCACGCGCGACATCGGAGGCAAGGCTTCGACCGCGGAGGTCGGCAAGGCGATCGCCGCCGCGCTGTGAGTCTCCGGAGATTCCGTCAGCGCCGGTTCTGACCCGCGGTCCGCTCGCGGTAGATGTCGCGGCCGTGGTCGTGGACGTCGCGCCGCAGTTGCCGGCGCTGTTCGGGAGTCATGCGTGCGTCGCGATTCGCGTCGCGGTTCGTGGTGTCGCGAGCCGGCACCTGCTGGGGCGGCGTCGGGCGTCCCGGCGCGCCGCGACCGAGTCCCCGGTTGCCCTGACCTTGCTGCGCGGCCGCCGGAAGCGAGGCGAGCAGAATCAGGGCGACAGCACCCAATGCGATCAGGAACCTCACGCTCGCCTCCATGGAACCGGTCATTCTCGCGACCGTGTGCGCAGATTAGACCGCGTTTGTAAGTGATTTGCGACGCCCGGCCCGGCGTTTGTAACAAGTTGTTTCCGCGCCGCTCCCAGCAACGCGCGGTTACGCTCGCGCTGCAGCCGTTCTGCCCATCGGGTTAGGATACGCCGATGACCGAGCCCAAGACAAGAATCCTGGTGGTCGACGACGATCTGCGCTTGCGCGACCTGCTGCAGCGCTATCTGACCGAGCAGGGGTTCGGCGTGCACACCGTTCCGGATGCAGCGGGCATGGACA
>VBCT01000037.1 GCA_005882235.1 Betaproteobacteria bacterium | reverse complement strand
CTCGACGCCGCGGTCCATCTGACGCACGACCTGCACCGTCTCGCTCGCCTCGTCGTAGAGGGCGAAGAGAAAGACCGTCGCATCCATCACGCGCTCGGTCTCTTCGTGGAGAGCGCGGAACAGCTCCGCGAGGTCGCGAGCGCCGGCGGCGAGGGAGCCGAGCCGAGTCGCAAGCTCGAGTCGCACGCGAAGCTGCGCCTGACTCGCACTCAGCGGGTCAAAGGCGGCGGCGCGTGTCTCTATGCCCAAGGTTCCCCTCGCAGATCATTCAACAGCCCGGGGGAAAACGGCGCACTCCCCCTCACCCTATTTACCTAAATTATGTTTAATGACGTGATCGGCCCGACATGCCGTTCGGACTAAACGAGCGATAGGAATCTCAATCTGCCCGCCTCCCGGGCACCTTGCGACGGGCCAAATCGCCGCTCGGACTTGGGTGCACCGTGCTGATTCATAAGATTTATCCCCAGGGACAGCGTCTTCCTATCTGGACTGCTCTAGCGCCAGCGCGGAGAACTGCGCCAGTGGGTCGTCGTTCCCCGGGTCAGCCGCCAGGCATTTGTCTGCCGCGCGGAAGATATCGATGAGCACCGTAAGGTCCGACGGTTTGGTGATGAAATAGTTGGCTCCGTCGGCGTAGCCTTTCGCAATGTCTTCCGGAATGAACGAAGCGGAGTACACCGCCACCGGAGTCACGCGCGTTGCGGGATGACTGCGGATCCAACGCAGTACTTGAAACCCGTCCATTTCCGGCATTTTCAAGTCGAGAAAGATCAGGTCCGGAAGCGGATGCTCGACGCGATCGGCAAACTCGCCCTCGCCGCTCAGATAGCGAATCGCCTCGACCCCGCTCTCCACGGTCTTCAACAGGAAGGAAACCTGCGCCCTCGCGCAGCCTATATCCACGAGGAGGCGATCATTTGGATCGTCATCCACGTACAGCAGCGTTTTCATCGTTGTCGGTCGACTCTCGGACCGATCTCACGCGGCTTGCAGCTCCAACCAGAAGCAACTGCCCTTTCCCAGCGTGGAATCGGCACCCACCGCGCCGTTCAAGCGTTCGGCCGCTTTCTTGACGATGGCCAAGCCCATGCCCGTGCCCGGGGCATTGGTCGCACTCGGAAGGCGGATGAATGGCTCGAACACCCGGCCGATCTGCTCCGCTGGAATCCCGATGCCGTTGTCCTGCACGCGCAACACCGCTTTGCCGCCTTCCGATTCAGCGGAAATAGTTATCTCCGGCTCCCGGTCGGGCGGCGCGTAGGTCAGGGCGTTGGTCATGAAGTTGGTCAGGATTTTCTCGAGCAAGCGCTCATTCGCCACCACGCGCGGCCACTCCTGGCCGAACTGAACGTGCGCATGGCGGTGCTGGATTTCCCCCGCCACCGCGCGCAGCACCGCCTGGACGGTCTGCCGGAGATCCACCGGGGCCAACGCGACCGCTTCGTGCGACAGCCGTCCGTACTCCAGCAGGTCGCGAATCAATTCGTCGTTGCGGGCCGCGGCCGCGCCGATACGGCTCAAGTAGTCGCGCGCCGTGTCGTCGAGCCGGTCGGCGTGCTCCAGCAGCAGCAATTGCGCAAAGCTCTGCATGTGCCGATTGGGGGCGCGAAGGTCGTGAGCAATGGTGTAGAGCAGCTCTTCCACGGAGGAGAGGCTCGCCTTCAACTGCGCCGTGCGCTCTTGGACCTTTGCCTCGAGCAGTTCGCTGGTGCGTTTTTGATCGTCGACATCCGTGTTCGTGCCGAACCATTTTACGACGCGACCTTCAGAGTCGCGCAGCGGCATGGCGCGCGTCTTGAACCAGCGATGCGCGCCGTCGGCGCCGCGGATACGAAATTCGACGTCCAGCGTCGTGTGCGTCTCGACGGTCCGCTTCCACGCGGCCGCCGCCCGCTCGCGATCATCGGGATCAACCTGCGCGAGCCAGCCGAACCCGAGCTGCTCCTCCTCGGGAATGCCGGTATAGCGAACCCACTGCGGGCTCAAGTAATCGCAGCGCCCGTCGGGCAGGGACGTCCAGACCAGTTGCGGCAGCCCCTCCGACAGCGTGCGGAAGCGCGTCTCGCTCTGGCGCAGCGCCTCCTCGGCCCGCTTGCGGTCGGTGACGTCGTGCGCCACTTTCGAATAGCCATTGAGGGCACCGCTTTCGTCCCGTATGGCCGTGATGACTCCCTCGGCGCAGAAACGGGACCCGTCCTTGCGCACGCGCCAACCCTCGTAGCGGGCCTCGCCTTCCTCCCTCGCCGTTCTCAGCACCTGCTCGGGCACGCCGCCTTGAATGTCTTCGGGCGTGAAGAAGGTGTGAAAGGACTTTCCGATGATCTCCTCGGCCCGATAACCCTTGATGCGCTCGGCCTCCGCACTCCAGGTGGCGATGCGGCCTTCGGCGTCCAGCATGTAGATCGCGTATCCCTTCGCGCTCTCCACCAGCAGGCGGAAGCGTTCCTCGACTTGCCAAAGCGCCGATCGTGCCTGCCTGCGCTCGGTGACACTCGCTGCGAGCAACGCCACGACTTGCCCAAGCCACTTCCATGAGATGGCGAAAGGCAGTCTCGCCTTCACCGAGGTTCCTGGAGGAGCAACAGGGGGAGCTTCGCGAGTTCGTTCTCGCCGGCGAACCGCGCTTCGAACATGGGCTCCCCACTTCGACATCTGGCTGCGACAACCCTCGCTTGGGGCGAGCATACGACTGGCACATTTCCCCAGAAGCCGACTCCATGAGCCGAATGGATCAGGGCAGGCGGGCGGGTGATCTCCGCGTGTACGAAACGAAACGCGAGGCGGCGGGGGTTCCGCCGTCAGGTGTTACTCCGCCACGCCCTTATTCTTCAGGATCGTCCACACCTTTTCCGGCGTGATCGGGATATCGAGGTGCGTCACGCCGAGATGCCGCAGCGCGTCGACGACCGCGTTCGCGATCGCGGGCGGCGCGCCCACGGTCGCCGATCCTCCGGCGAGGCCGATGCTGTTAGGATACCCGCGACTCGAACAATCACTGCCGGAACCATCAGGAGAAATCATGAAACTGCCACGCCGGCTGCTGTCGACTCTCGCCGCGCTCGTTTGCGCCTTGTCCCTGCCGTCGAACGAAGCCGTCGCCCAGAGCGAAAACCTGCGCGTGGGCTTCCTCACCGTGCGCACCGGGCCGCTCGCCGCGGGCGGCCGGCAGATGGAGGAAGGCATCAACCTGCTTCTGAAGGAGCGCAACTACGCCTTCGCAGGACGCAAGGTCGACATCATCTTCGCCGACACGGCCGGGCAGCCCGCTCTCGCAAAGACGAAAACCCAGGAGCTCGTCGAGCGCGAAAAGGTCCACGTGATCATCGGGCCGCTCGCCACCTTCGAGGCGCTCGCGATCGACGATTACATGCTGCAGTCGAAAGTGCCGCTGATCACGCCGACCTCGGCGGCGCAGAACGACCTCGCGCAGAGGAAGCAGAGCGACTACGTCATCCACGTGTACGGCACGGCGGCGCAGCCGATGTACGCGCTCGGCGACTTCGCCGCGAAGAAGCTCGGCTTGAAGCGCATCGCGATGATCGCGGACGACTTCACCTATGGCCACGAGGGCGCTGCGGGTTTCCACCGCGTATTCGAGGACGACGGCGGGCGCATCGTGCAGAAGCTCTGGCCCCCGCTCAACGTTCCCGACTACGGGTCGTTCATCGGCCAGCTCAAGACCAACGTCGACGGTATCTACGCCGGCTTCGCCGGCTCGAACCCGCTGCGTTTCCTGCGCGCCTACAAGGAATACGGGCTGAAGCTGCCGCTGTTCGGCAACCCGACCTTCGTCGACGAGGGCATCCTCAAGAACATGGGCGACGAGGCGCTCGGTGTGTACTCGGCGAGCTGGTACACGGTGGACCGCAACACGCCCGACAACAAGCGCTTCGTCGAGTCGATCCAAGGCGAGTACAAGGTGACGCCCGGCTTCTACACTGCCGGCACCTACACCGCGGGCCTGTGGCTCGAGGAGGCGATGAAACGCGTCAAGGGCAGATTCGAGGACAAGCCCGCGTTCATCCGAGCGCTGCATGAAGTGAAGCTCGACCACGGGCCGATGGGACCGATCCGCCTCGGCGAGTACGGCAAGCCCATCCTCAACATCTACATCCGCAGAGTCGAGCGCAGGGACGGCCAGCTCGTCAACACCACCATCGCCACCTATCCCGGCGTGAGCCAGTTCTGGACCTACGACCCGAAGGAGTTCATCGCCGGGCCGCAGTATTCGCGCGACGTGCCGGCGGCGAAGTACCTCGAATAACTCAAGACGCCGCGTATCCGTTTCCTACAATTCGCGAACTAGATAGCCGCGTCCTTTGAGCAGATCAACGATATTTTTCTCGCCGACCAAATGAAGCACGCCCACGGCAACGAAGTGCGGTTTGCCGGAGTGAAGATAATCGTCGACATATGCCGCCATGGTCACGTTGCGCTCATCTAGCATTTTGGTGCTGAAGAACTTGCCAAAGGTTGATTGAGACTGCCGCAGTTCTTGCCGCACTTTTTCCAGGTCGACAGCGCTAGCGCGCGCCCACGCGTCGGCAAGGGCCGTTGTGCGCCTCTCCACAGAACCTTTTTCGATCTCGTCTATCGTTTGCTCCAGAAACGCCAGTTGTTCGTGAGCAGAGAGTCTGTTGAAAATCTCGAACTGGAAGGACAGCCCTTCCATTTCAATAACGGGTTTTTTTTGCGCCTTGGCAAAGCCGAGCAAAAAAGCTTCCGTAGCCCAACCGGAATCGTAACCCGAATGCTTTGCTTCAAGCGCAGCAAGGGTTGAGGCGAGCATCCACGGCTTCATCTGGACGGCGCGCTCTTTAGGAAATTGATATTTTTCCAAGAGTCGCGTCACCTTGTTCATCAATATCGGTGTGACGTACCGGTCGAGACTCGAAGAGGACGGCAACATGGTCAATTCTGCTATCTGCTTCGCGACGGCGGCTTGGTCCAGTATGTCCGCTTCGACGACGAGAAACGCCGAACTGCTCAACGCACGGATGGTCGCCACATTAAGCGGATAAAATTCGGCCTTGCCGACGTGAAGCGTGCCAAATACGTAGACAAGGTTTTTTTCAAACGATGCTTCATAAAGTAGCCCGCGTTTCGGCGCCGCCTGCATTCGCCGCAATTGTTCCTGTCGATTGGCTGCGGGATCGAGCGTCTGGCCCGCGCAGACAGGCACGAACGCACATAGGGATAGAACACTGATCGCACTAAACCGCTGCACACCAAATCCTTTCAGAAGGTTCATAGAATGCATTCGCGCGCTCAGGTGCGCGCCAATACGACGACGCCCGCCACCGTGAGCGCGACCCCGAGCAGCACGCGCGCGCCGAACTTTTCCTCGCGAAGGAAGAGTGCGGACAGCGCGAGCGTGAAAAGCGGGTAGGTCGCAACCAGCGGCGAGACGACGCTCACCTGCCCGCGGTTCAACGCCGCGTACATCGCAAGCACCCCGACACCGTTACAGATTCCGACGGCCATGAACCAGAGGATACCGCGCCGGTCGAGAGGCGTGCTCGTGCGAGGGACGAAGGCGCGGTTCCCGGCAAAGATCGTCGCCGACGACACGGTGTAGCCGACCAGCGCCGCGACGAAGGGATCTGGCCACAGCGCGAGTCCCCCTTTTACGGCAGCCTGCGCTCCGCCTCGGATCGCGGCACCCGCGAGCGGTAGCAAGATCACCCACGCAGCCCATACGCGCGGCCGGTCAGCGCCGCGCGCAGTCAGCGCGACGACGCCGAGAACGATCGCCGCCGTCCCCGCCGCCGCGGCAGGAGAAAGAGGCTCGCCGAGAAAAAGCAACGCGCCGAGCACGGCGAACAGCGGCGTCGTGCTCGAGATCGTCCCGGCGACGGTCGGTCCCGTGAGGCGGTTCGACGCAAAGTTGAGAAAGGTCACCAGCGCGGGAAAAATCAGCCCAACGACGGCGAATGTCGCGAACGCCGTCGCGTTCCAACCCTCGCCGCGAAAGAGGAACAGCGCGAGCAGCCAGAAGAACAGCGTCGTCGAGGGAATGCTGACGAGAGCGCCGCGCGCGGGGTCCAGGTAGCGAAGACCGACGTTCGCGATCACCACCGCGGTGCCGAGAAACGCCGAGGCAAGGAGCGCGAGCGCCGTGCTGATTTCTATCACTGCCGCCACTGTCTCCAGGCGGCGAGAACCGGGAAGTAGAGCCCAAGCATCGCGTCTCCGGATGCGAGCGCGTGTGCATAGGCCTCGAGCTGCGCGCGGTAGCGACCCTGCTCCCTGTCGAGGAAGCCCTCGCGGTCGGCGCCCTCGTGCCGGCTGGTCTTGTAGTCAACGATCCACCGCACATCCTCCGCCGTGCGGAAGATGCGATCCACGATGTAGGTATTCGCCCCGGCAGCGCTTGCCACGCGGATGCGATGCTCGCTGCGTGCTTCGGGATGCGGACCGAGAACCCAGCGACCGCGTTCGTCCGAGATCGCGTTCTTCAGGGCAACGCTGACCTGCTCGGTGGAAGCCTTCAGGTCGCGCGGCGGAATGCCACGCCGCTCGAGTTCCTTTGCAAAGCGGCTCCTAAGCGCGTCGATGCGCGTGGCGTCCCACGTGCGCAACTCATCATCGGCGATGCGCTGCAGCCAGCGATGCACGATCGTTCCGACATGACGCGCCGTTTCTCCGGCCCATGAGAACTCGATCTCCTCTTCCTGCCGTCCCTCGTCCGGCGCCGTCCACTTCACTGAAGCAGGCGCCTTCGGTAAAGGGAGGCCGGCCGGAAGGCGATGCAGTACATCGTGGATCGGCATGCGCTCCGGCTCGGCGATCGCATCGGCGGGCGCTTCGCCGAAGTGCTCGCGCGCTTGCCACCAGATCTTCGCGAGAAGGGAGCGCTTCGAGGGCTCCTTGGGCCTCAGGTCTTCGTCGGCCTTCGCGCAGGCGAGGAGGTGCAGGCGCTGCCTGGCGCGAGTGGCGGCGACGTAGAAGAGGCGGCCGGCCTCGATGTCGTCGGCTTCCTTGTCGAGCTCGCGGACATACTTGTATGTCGGGTCTTCGCCGGCGCCGGTTTCGTCGATCGGTGCGAGGAGGAGGCCTGAGGGAAGGAGCGACTTCCAGACGAGGAGCGGCTTCGGGCCGGAGCGAGGCAGGCGGTCGAGGCCGGGGACGATGACGGTGTCGAACTCGAGGCCCTTGGCGCGGTGGATGGTCATGATCTCGACCGCGTCCTTCGCCGCCTTTACGTCGGGCTGGGCGTAGAGGCGGCGGTCGATCTTGTCCTCGAGCGCCGCGAGGTCGACCTCGCCCGCCTCTTCAAGGCGCTCGAGCTCGTCGAGGAAGATCTCGGCGTCCTCGAGATCGGTCTCGCTTTCGACGCACGCAGGGCCGCCGAGTGCGAGCCACGCGCCCTCGACGCGCTCGCGCAGGGAACCGCGCAGCCGGTTCTTCACCAGCGGCGCGAGGACCGAGCGGGCGCGGTCGACGCGCTTCTGGCCATCGGCCGAGAGGTGGGTGACATCGCGCATCTTGTCGAAGATGAGCGCGCCGCCGCCGGTGTACTCGCTGCCGCCTTCCTCGCTCCGGCCGGACGAGAGGAGCAGGAGATCGGCGAGGGTGAGGCCGCACCAGGGCGCGCGCAGGCACGCGAGCCAGGCGATGCGGTCGCCGAGGTGCAGGAGCGCGCGCGTCAGGGCGTAGAGGTCCTGCACGACCTGCTTCTCGCCGAGCTGCTCGATGTCGAGGGCGCGGAAGCGCACGCCCGCTTCCTTGAGCGCCGGCACGATCTCGTCGAGGTGCGCGCGGTTGCGGACGAGGATCGCCTTGCTGCCCGAAGCCTCCCGGACGATAGCAACGACCTTCTTCGCTTCCTCCTCGCGGTCGTAGCCGCAGTGCCAGGTCACCGCGGTTCCAGCGAGCTTCGGCTCGAAGGGCGTGGCGGGGAGATACGGGACGGCGCCGGCGGTTTGATCTTCCTGCGCGGGAAGGACGCGCGGGAAGGCGGCGTTGAACCACTCGACGAGGCCTTCCTGCGAGCGGCGGTTGGTGCTGAGCTCGATCGGCTCGAGGGAAACGGAACCGATCCCGTGGTGTTTTGCACGCAAGAACAAGGAAACCTCCGCTTCGCGGAAGCGGTAGATGGACTGCATCGGGTCGCCGACGAGGAACAGCGTGCGCCCGTCGCCCTCCTGCCAGCCGGAAGTCAGCTTGGTGAGGAGCTCGAATTGCGAGAGCGAGGTGTCCTGGAACTCGTCGACCAGGACGTGCGAGATCTTCTGGTCGAGCGAGAGCAGCAGGTCACTCGGGTCGTCGACCGAGCCGAGCGCCTCGAGCGCGCCGTGCCTGGCCGCGCTCGCCGAACAGCACCTTGAGGTGCGCGACGGCGGGCTTGAGAAGCGCGAGGATCGCTTCCAGCGCCTCCCATTGCCGGTCGTCGTATTCCGCCGGCGGCAGGTTGCAGACGGCGAAGAGCGCCTCGCGCAGGCCCGGGACCTTCTTCAGGTGCTCCGGCGCGGCCGGCCGCTGCAGCCACTGGCCGTCCTTGCGGAGAACGCCGCGCGCCAGCGCTTCCGAGGCGCCCGGGAAGAGCGCCTTCGCTTTCCGCAGGAGGCGTTCTCTCTCGGCCGCGAGCGTCGCTTCCAGCTCAGCCCGCGTCGGCGCCTCGCCGGTCTTGCGTAGCCAGCGATCGCGATCCTTCAGCCGGTCGGCGAGGAGCCGGGTCGCCTTGGGAATGTCGTTGTCGAGGTGCGCGAGCAGCTTCTCGCTAGCGGGATTGAACTCCTTGAAGACGCGCGCCGCCGCTTCGAGGTAGAGCTCGCTCGCGTCTTCGATGATCTCGGGCTGCGCGCCGAAGCGCGCCAGCACCGGCACCTGCCGCGTGAGCGCGGTGCAGAAGGCGTCGATGGTCTGGATGCGAAGGCGGTGCGCGATCTCGCCGGAGTTGGGAAGCTCCTTGAGGATGCGCTTACGCATCTCGGCCGCGGCCTTCTTGGTGAAGGTGATCGCGAGGATTTCTTCCGGTTGTTTTACTGTAGAAAGCAATTTCAAAAAGCGACGAACCAGCAGCTCCGTTTTTCCGGAGCCCGCAGGTGCCTGGACGGTGAAAGAGCGGCGCACATCGAGCGCGCGATCTCGCAGAGCGGCGTCCCGCATCTCCTTCACCACTCCTCGATCTCCTCTTCGGCGAGCACGTTGATCTTCTCGTAGACGCGGCACAGCGTCTCCAGGCCGCAGTAGCGGCAGGTGATCAGGTCCTTCTTCGGGTCGACGCGCGCCTCGCCGCCCGCGAACGACTGGCCGAGGCGCTCGGCTTCCTTCTTCCAGTCGGCGAGCAGCGGCTGCCAGCCCTCCTTCGCCTTCGGCACCTTCGGCAGCGCCTTGTCGTCGCGCGAGAGACCCACGAAGCGCATGTCGCCCGGGCGGAACTTCGCGAACACCACCGCCGTTATCTCCTCCTTCGCCGACACCGCGTAGAGCGGGAGCTGCGGCTCGTCGGGCCGCTCGCCCTGCCAGCGCTTCGCGGTGAGATTGCCGCCGCCCGTTTTGTAGTCGAGGATCGCGTGACCGCCGCTCTCCAGGCGGTCCATGCGGTCGATGCGCGCGTCGAATGTCACCCCGCTGAAGACGATCGGCCTCTTCTCCTCGGTGGAGACGACCGAGAACGGCGGCCGCGCCTTCTCGACCTTCTCGAACCACTCGTGCCCGAGGCGCGCGAGGCGCTTGCGCTCGAGCTCGGCGAAGCGGCCTTCGACCGCCATCTCCTTTACCGCCGCGGCGGCGGCGCGCTCGATCGCCGGCGAGAGGTCGCCCTGCAGCGCGGTGGAGTCCTTCAGCTCGTCCCAGACGTTCTGCATCAAGAGGTGCACGAGCTTGTCGCGCTTCGAGGCGTCGAGGCCTTCGGCGGGCTCCTCGAGCTCCTCGGCGTGCAGGCGGTGGCGCGCGAAGGCGCGGAACGGGCACGCGGCCTGGTCGGAGAGAACGCGCGTGCCGCCGCGCACCTGTTTCTCCCTGACGGCGGGCGCTACGCGATCTTGAAGAGTCTCGGTTTTCCTGGAAGCGAAGATCACGTCGCGCAGCTTCGAGAAGGCAGGAATCTCGACCGGCTTCTCGGGGAGGTCGGCGATGAGCGGACTCGGCAGGACGTCACGGTCCTCCTCCTTGGTGAAATGCGAGAACACCACCTCGCCGGCGGCCTGCTTCCAG
>VBCT01000336.1 GCA_005882235.1 Betaproteobacteria bacterium | reverse complement strand
TCACGGGGCGGATTTCTACCGCCTGCCGCGCAACCGCGGCTCGATCACCTTGCGCAAGGAGACCTGGACCGTGCCCGGCGAGATCCCTTTCGGCGCGGCGACGCTCGTGCCGCTGCGGGCGGGCGAATCCGTCGGATGGCGGCTCGCCTGACGGGGATGGCCGAGCGCAGGATGCCTGCGCTCGATGCGCCGATCTTCACGGCGCTTAGGCCTCTGCTCGGGCGCCTGCCGCCGGACCGGTTTCCCCGGTACGACGAGCTCAGCGCCCTGGCGACCCCGACGGTGCTGAGCGGCGGTGGCGCCCCGATACGCTTCGTTCCGCCCTCGGTGGCCTCCAGGGAATTCTCCGCTCACTACGAAGTGCGTGTCTTCGAGACCGGAGAAGTGCAGACTCGGCCCGGCAGCTGGCACGATCTGTTCAACGCTCTCGTATGGCTTGCGTTTCCTAAAACCAAAGCGGTTCTGAACGGCCACCATTACGACGAGATCCGGGCGCGTCGCGGCGAGCGCCTGAGGGGAACGGCCCGCGATGTGCTGACCCTGTTCGACGAGGGTGGGATCGTCGTCGCAGCGGCGGACCCGGTGTTGCCGGCGCTGTTGCGCGAATTCAGGTGGAAGGAGCTTTTCTGGGGGCGCCGCGCGGAGGTGTTGCGATCCATGCGCTTCTATGTGTTCGGCCACGCGATCTACGAAAAAGCGCTCGAACCTTACGAGGGCGTGACGGCAAAGGCCCTGATTGTCGATGCCGCGCCCAGCCTGCTGGAGGCGCCGCTCGCGCAGCAACTCCGGGAACTGGACGCGCGCGCGGCGGACCATTTCTCCGGGGCGCAGGCCCTTGCCTCGACCCGCAGCCTTTCGCCGCTGCCGATTCTCGGGATTCCCGGCTGGGAGCCGGCCAACGCCTTCGAGGAATATTACGACGACGCCTCGCAATTCCGGCCCCGCCGCCCGGGCTAAAGGTAAACCGGGGACAGCCTCGGTTTACTTATCAGGTGTGACGCTGTCCCAAAATCGGGGTCTGTCCCCGGTTTTACGGAAACGCGGGAAGGGTGGGCTCGATGCCGTGCGCCGTCGCTTCCGGATGGCGGCGGCTGACCAGGTCCCGCAGCTCTTCCACTCGCGATGTCGGCACGTCCACCATCAATAAGATTTTCCCGGCATCGATGGCCTTCTGGAAGGGCTTCAACCGCGTATTCGGCACTGACATCGCGACGAGGCTCGCAGCCCAGGCGCCGAAGACCGCGCCGATCACGGTGCCGATCAACACCGTGACAAGCTGCAGCGTTACCCCCTCGGGAGGCGTGAGATAGATGTAGATGCCGATCAGGAACCCGCCCAGGCCGCCGATCACGAACCCGAGCTCGGCGCCATGCACGGCGTCCGACTTCTGAAGGGCGTTCGCCTCATGCAGCTCGCCCAGAGACATCCCTCGCTTGGCGAGGAAATGCATGTGCGCATCTTCGACCCGCGCGAGCAGCAGATCGTTGGCCGTTTGGATGGCGCTGCCCAGATCGGGCAACAGGAAATACATTCTGCGTCTCATGCTCGTTCTCCTCTCCGAAACACGACTCGCCGACCGTTCTTACCCCGCGGTACCCCCGAAGTCAAGCCAGCCGTGTCGCGATGCGGTAAAATCGCCGCCGAAGCTGGCCAGACAGTCGCTGGCAAATGTTTCAGCTGCCAGAGGAAAGTCCGGGCTCCACAGAGCAGGGTGCTGGGTAACGCCCAGGCGCCGCGAGGCGACGAAGAGGGCCACAGAGACGAGTCGTGACGAGTAAGTCGATAAGACTGCGCGTTGCGGGTGAAACGAGGCAACCTCCACCCGGAGCAACATCAAATAGGCGGACGACGACGTGGCTCGCCGAGTCCGCGGGTAGATGGCTCGAGCCTCGGGGCAACCCGGGGCCTAGAGGAATGACTGTCCACGACAGAACCCGGCTTATCGGCCAGCTTCACTTCTTCCTTCGCGTCACGACCGGCGGACGCGCCAAAAAAAACGGGGCGGGTAACCCCGCCCCGTCGCGTTTGAAACCGCGTGCTTATTCTTAGTTGCCCGGCAGGAGCTGGACGCAGCGCCCCAACAGCGTTTCGGGGCCGATCGGCTCCGGGTTCGCGAACCGGACCGAAATCCACGGATTGCCGCCGACGCCGCCCAACACCGGCTGCTTGGGGAACGAGAACGCGAATCCGTTCGAGAAGAGCGTCACATCCGCCATCGCGACCGCCTCGTGCGGTGCGCCGGCCGTTCTTTGGTTCCTGAAGATGATCCGCGCCTTGATTCCCGGCGACACGCTCATCGAGCCGCTCACGTTGATATGAGGCCCGGGGTTGTTGGTGCAGTCGAGGGTTTCGATGATGGCCTGCCCGATGACCGTAGCGCTGAAGTCGATGCTGGAAGCAAAAGCGCCTTGGACGCACCGTCCCAGGAGGACCTCGCCGCT
>VBCT01000335.1 GCA_005882235.1 Betaproteobacteria bacterium | reverse complement strand
TACGCGCAGATGCATATCGCAGGGTTCTGTCTCAACTGCCCCGAGTCCCCCGACACCGTAATGACCGATCTGCGCGAGATCGGCCCGACCTATTACTTCGGGCCGCCGCGCGTGTACGAGAACATCCTGACCCAGGTGATGATCCGCATCGAGGACGCGGGCTGGATCAAGCGCCGCATGTTTCACACCTTCATGGCCGTCGCCAAGCGCGTCGGGATGGGAATCCTCGAAGGCAAGCCCGGGATACCGCTCCGGGACCGGCTGCTGTACCGGCTCGGCGAGATCCTCGTATACGGGCCGCTCAAGAACGTGCTCGGCATGTCGCGCATTCGCGTCGCCTACACCGGCGGCGAGGCGATCGGTCCGGACCTGTTCGATTTCTACCGCTCCATCGGCATCAACCTGAAGCAGCTTTACGGAATGACCGAAACCTGCGTGACGGTGTGCATGCACCCCTCGGGCGACGTCAAGCTCGAAACGGTGGGCCCGCCCATGCCCGGGGTCGAGGTGCGCATCGCCGATTCGGGCGAAGTGCTGGTGCGCTCCCCGGGTCTCATGAAGGAATACTACAAGCGGCCCGATGCAACGCGCGAGGCGATCGACCCGGAGGGTTTCTTCCACACCGGTGACGCGGGTTATTTCGATGCCGGGGGCCACTTGAAAATCATCGACCGCGCGAAAGACGTGGGCAAGCTCGCCGACGGCACCCTGTTCGCGCCGAAGTATCTCGAGAACAAGCTCAAGTTCTTCCCTCACATCAAGGAAGCCGTGTGCTTCGGCCAGGGGCGCGACGAGGTCTGCGCGTTCATCAACATCGACATGGCCGCGATCGGCAACTGGGCCGAGCGGCGCAACCTGCCGTACACGGGCTACGCAGACCTCGCTTCGCAGCCCGCGGTGCTCGATCTCATCCGCGAATGCGTGGAGAACGCGAACCGCGACCTCGCGCAGGACTCCACGCTCGCTAACTCGCAGATCCGGCGCTTCCTCGTTCTGCACAAGGAACTCGAGGCCGACGACGGCGAGCTCACGCGCACGCGCAAGGTACGACGCCGCCACATCGCAGACAAGTACGCGGTTCTGGTCGACGCTCTCTACTCGGACAAGACGAGCTGTTTCGTCGAGACTCAGATGCGCTTTGAGGACGGGCGCACCGGAACGGTGTCGGCCGACCTGCAGATCGTGGAGGCGAAGACTTTCGGCGCCGCCGCGGCGAGGAAAGCGGCCTGAATTCCTTTTCGCCTGACATGACAGCGGGCAGGAAAATCGGCCCGCCGATCCTCGAGATCGACGAGGTCTCGCTCGCTTTCGGCGGGGTGGTCGCGCTCCAGGGCGTTTCCTTCGACGTCCGGGAGCACGAGATCCGCGCGATCATCGGCCCGAACGGCGCCGGCAAATCCTCGATGCTCAACGTCATCAACGGCGTATACCACCCGCAGCAAGGGACGGTTGCCTTCAAGGGGCGCAAGCGCCGCAGCGTCGATCCTCACGAGGCCGCGCGCGAGGGTATCGCCCGGACCTTCCAGAACATCGCCCTCTTTCGCGGCATGACGGTGCTCGACAACATCATGACCGGGCGCAACCTGAAGATGAAATCCAATTTCCTGCAGCAGGCGGTCTATTGGGGAGCGGCGAGGCGCGAGGAGCTGGAGCACCGCGCCAAAGTCGAAGCGGTCATCGATTTTCTCGAGATCCAGCACATCCGCAAGACCCCGGTGGGCCGGCTGCCCTACGGGCTGCAAAAGCGCGTGGAGCTCGCGCGCGCGCTCGCCGCCGAACCCGAGCTGCTGCTGCTCGATGAGCCGATGGCGGGAATGAACCTCGAGGAAAAGCAGGACATGAGCCGTTTCGTCCTCGACGTCAACGACCAGATGGGCACGTCCATCGTGCTGATCGAACACGACATGAGCGTGGTCATGGACCTCTCGGATCGGGTGGTCGTTCTCGACTACGGACGCAAGATCGCCGACGGCACGCCCGATGAGGTGCGCGACAACCGCGGCGTGATCGACGCGTACCTGGGAGTCGCGCATTAGCCACTAGCATGCAATTCTTCTTCGAGGTGCTGATCGGCGGGCTGCTGGCGGGGGTGATGTATTCGCTGGTGGCGCTCGGCTTCGTGCTGATCTACAAGGCC
The DNA here is from genome assembly GCA_005882235.1 of Betaproteobacteria bacterium. Taxonomy (GTDB): domain Bacteria; phylum Pseudomonadota; class Gammaproteobacteria; order Burkholderiales; family SG8-39; genus VBDM01. Next base: position 2 of record VBCT01000335.1, on the reverse strand, counting down.
TC
>VBCT01000334.1 GCA_005882235.1 Betaproteobacteria bacterium | reverse complement strand
TCTTCTCGGTGTAGACGCTCGAGGCGACGGTGCCGACGGGCGCGTCGCTCGCCCAGACGTACATGAGCATGGCGTACGGCAGCATCTCGCCGGTGAGCGCCTTGTACAGCCTCAGCGTGTTGCGCTCGCCGATGTCGAGCCGCTTCGCGTCGCCGTGGAAGCAGATGACCAGGCGCGCCGGCGAGTCGTCGCGCGAGGGAACGCGGGGGTCGGTGCGGGCGAGCGGCTCGAGAACCCGCCAGCGCCACTCGACCACCGGATGGCGCCTCGGATCGATGTGGATGCGCCGGTAGAACCCCGAGGCCGAGCCGTCTGCGCGCGCCTCGAGCACCACCCGGGGGTTGCTTTCGACGAGGCGATACTCGGTGCGCGAAGCGAAGGGCGAAACGACGAAGGGGCTCCAGTCGCCGGGCGGCGCCTCACCCACGCGGCCGGCGGAGAACCGCGCCGCTTCGACGAGCGCGCCGCTCTCGCGCGGGAGCTCGGCGATGATCGCGGTCGAGGCGAGCAGGTCGTCGGGCGAGGTGCTGGCGCAGCCGGCGAGCACAACGCCGCACGCGAGCCTCGCCGCATTGCGGAGAAGTTTTTCTGGGAGGGACATTTTTCGGGTTTGGGAAGGAAGTGTACTATCGGGACGAGGAAACTGGGAATCTGCAAGGCTGACAGAAATAGGAGAATTTTATGAGCGGTAACACCGGTCCCGGCTGGAAAAAGTACCCGAAGCACCGCATCACGACCAAGCCCGCGGGCGTGCGCGTGCAGATCAAGTTCAAGGGCGAGGTCATCGCCGACACGAGGGCCGCGATCCAGCTCGAGGAAACCCATGTCGGCCATGTGGTGGCGCCCGTCATCTACTACATCCCGCGCAAGGACGTGAAGATGGAGCGGCTCGTGCGCACGAGCCACGAGACCTCCTGCCCGTTCAAGGGCCAGGCGTCGTATTACTCGCTCGTGAACGGTCCCGAGAACGCCGTCTGGACCTACGAAAAGCCCTACGACGAGATGCTCGCGATCAAGGAACTGCTCGCCTTCTATCCGGACAAGGTCGATACGATCACGGCTGCCTGAAGGACTCGACCCGGGCCTCTACGCGCCCGTCATCACCACCGGCGCATGGTCGCTCGTTCCGACGTCGGCGAGAACGACGCAGCTCGCGGCGCGCTCCGCGATCGTCGGTGAAGCGAGGACGTAATCCAGGCGCCAGCCGATGTTGCGGCTCCGCAGGTTGCGCCACGGCGCCCACCAGGTAAAGAGGTTCGGATTGTCCGGGTCGAGCGCGCGGCCGACGTCGACCAGGTGCTGGGCGAGGAGCTTGTCGAGGAGCTCGCGCTCTTCCTCCCGCTGCCCGATGACGCCGGGTTTGCGCTCGGTCGGATGCACGTCCATGTCGGTGCGGGTGATGTTCATATCGCCGCAGAGGACGAGCTCGCGCCCGTCCCGATGCAGCTCTTTCGCCCACGCCGCGAGCTTGATCATGAAGCCCAGCTTCGCCTCGTAGTCCTTGCCGCCGTTGGGCACGTACACCGAGGCAAGGACGAGGCGTCCGACTTCGGCCTGCACGATCCGCGACTCCATGTCGAATTCGGGGTGGCTGAACGCGGGCTCGGCGTCGAACAGGCCCTTGCGGACGTGAAGCGACACGCCGGAGTAGGCGCGAAAGCCGTGCCAGTACGCGTGGTAGTCCTCGAGCTTAACCTGCTCGGGAATCTGCGAAAGCTCGGCCTTTAGCTCCTGCAGGCACACGACGTCGGGCCTGTCGCGCTCCATCCATTCGCGAAGCTGCGCCTGGCGCGCGCGGACGCCGTTGACGTTCCAGGTGGCGATTTTCATTTTCGATGCGTACCAAAGGAGATCCCTCGGTATCTTACTTCACGACGCGGAGTTTATGCGACGCGGCCGCGCGATCGAGGAGGAGCTTCTTCTCGCGCGCGTTGCGCGTGAGCGAGGCCGCGCGCTCGAACTCCGCGCGCGCCTCG
>VBCT01000333.1 GCA_005882235.1 Betaproteobacteria bacterium | reverse complement strand
CGTGCGTGCGAGCAAATGCATGCGGCTCCTCCTCCAGTAGACGTCGAGCGCCCGCTCGAAGCTTGCCGAAATCGCGACTGAACGTCAACGCGCCGCCGGGATCCGGTCGAAACACGTAAAATCGCAGCTTTTCCGCCCTGCATCATGCCCCTCGACGTCTCGCGACCCGACTTGAGCCTGGCGGTGGTCGGCACCGGCGTCATGGGACGCGGCATCGCCCAGATCGCCGCGCAGGCGGGAATCCGCGCGCTGCTCCACGACAGCCGCCCGGGCGCCGCGCGCGAGGCGAAGGAGTCGGTTTCCGCGCAGCTCGCGAGGCTCGCCGAGAAGGGCCGGCTCGAGCGGGAGGCGCTCGCGCGGGCGCAGGCGAATCTCGTCATCGCCGATTCGCCGGAGGCCCTCGCCTCCTGCCCCATCGTCATCGAGGCGATCGTGGAAAACCTGGAAGCCAAGCGCGAGCTGTTCCGCTCGCTGGAAAATATCGTTTCCGGCGATTGCCTGATGGCGTCCAATACCTCGTCTTTTTCGATCACCGCGATCGCGGCGGCGTGCAAAGGCCCTGAGCGCATCGCCGGCTTTCATTTCTTCAATCCCGTGCCGCTGATGAAAGTCGTCGAGGTCGTGGACGGCCTGCTGACGGCTCCCTGGGTCGGCGACGCGCTCGCGGCGCTCGCGCTGCGCTGCGGGCACAAGCCGGTGCGCGCGAAGGACACTCCTGGTTTCATCGTCAACCACGCGGGCCGCGGCTACGGCACCGAGGCGCTGCGCATTCTCGGAGAGGGCATCGCGGAATTCCACGGGGTTGACCGCATCCTGCGCGATTGCGCCGGATTCCGCCTGGGCCCCTTCGAGCTGCTCGACCTGACGGGCCTCGACGTCTCGCACCCGGTGATGGAATCGATCTACCGGCAGTATTACGAGGAACCGCGCTTTCGCCCCTCGCCCCTCACCGGCCAGCGCGTCGCCGCCGGCTTGCTCGGACGCAAATCGGGCGTCGGCTTCTACCGCCACGAGAACGGCAAGCAGGAGGAAATCCCCGAGCCTCCCGCGCCGGCCGCGCGGCCCGCGAGCGTCTGGGTGAGCCGCTCGGGACTGGGCGCGAGGCTCACGGAGCTGGTCGCGAAGCTCGGCGCGCGCGTCGACGCGGGCGCGCAACCCGCGGCGCAGTCGCTGTATCTCGTCGCGCCCGTCGGGCGCGATGCGACCGCGACAGCGCTCGACGAGGGGCTCGACCCGACGCGCACGCTTGCAGTCGACTGCCTGTTCGCGCTCGACAAGCGCCGCACCCTCATGACGACGCCCGTGACCGCGCCCGCGATGCGCACCGCCGCGCACGGGCTGCTCGCGAGCGACGGCGTGCCGGTCTCGGTGATCCGCGATTCGCCTGGCTTCGTCGCGCAGCGCGTCGTCGCGCAGATCGTCAACATCGCCTGCGACATCGCGCAACAGCGCATCGCTTCGCCCGCCGACATCGATGCGGCGGTGACGCTCGGCCTGGGCTATCCCCGGGGGCCGCTCGCCTGGGGCGATGCGATCGGCCCGGTGAGAATTCTCGGCATCCTCGAGACCCTGCACGATTTCTACGGGGATCCCCGCTATCGCGCGAGTCCGTGGCTGAAGCGCCGCGCCCGGCTGGGCGTATCATTGCTCACTCGCGAAGCCTGAGGTCCGACCGGAGAATTTCCATGAACGCCCCGCTCAAAGCCAAGCCCAAGAAGGCCGAATTCGCCTGGCACGATCCGCTCCTGCTCGAATCGCAGCTCACGGAGGCGGAGCGCATGGTGCGCGATGCGGCGCGCGCGTTCGCGCAGGAGAAGCTGCAGCCTCGCGTGCTGGAGGCGTTCCGCCACGAGAAGGCGGATCCTTCGCTTCTCCGCGAGATGGGCGCGCTCGGATTCCTGGGGCCCACGCTTCCGCCCGAATACGGCGGCGCCGGAATCAACCACGTG
>VBCT01000332.1 GCA_005882235.1 Betaproteobacteria bacterium | reverse complement strand
TTCGTGTTGAATACGAACCCGACGTCTTCGTAGAGGTTGATGACCGCGGGCCCGTTGGTCACTGCCACGTAGCGCGCGGGCTCCCTGCCTGATCCGTTGAAATGCTGGTGCCAAGCGTTGAGGGGGATCGCAAACAGCGAACCCGCCTTCCATTCGAAGGTGATGCGCTGGCCGGCGTCGTTCCAAACCGTCGTCGAGCCGAGGCCGGTCAATACGTAGATCATCTCCTCGAACAGCTGTCGCTGCGGCGCGAGCTTTGCCCCTGCCGGGATTTCACACACGTAGCAGTCGTTCGAGGTTCGCGAGGCGTCGTGATTGAGATAGACGCCTGATCCTCCGCGCCGTACCCAAGGCTTCAGCGCAACGGTGCGCAGGTTCGCAACGTAGTGCGCGCCGATGATGTCCAGACCTTCGCTTCGCACCCAGCGCGCGTACGGCGTGTCCTTTTCGGTCGCAAACTTCTTTGCGAATTCTTCCGTGACGATAGCGTCTCTGGCCATGGAATGCTCCTGCACCTGTACGTATAGGATTTGATTCGCCTGGACGGCCTCGAGCGACCGGCCGAGACCGACGCCCCGCCGACCTTAGGCGGGCTCCTTGACCTTTCCCGCGAGGTATTGCTTGATGAGATCCGCGTCGAGCACGACCTTGGAGTCGTACTCCGGCGCGTCCTCCAATTGCTCAAGGTCGTTCAATCCGCAATATTTGTAAATGCGGTTGGTCGCGGAGACGAGTCTCGCGGGACGCTGTCGATCCGCGTTGAAATGCTGGTGGATCGTGCTGGGTGGAATGTAGATCACGTCCCCCGCTTCCCACTCGTAGCGCTTCACTTCCGCCTGGGGCTTCCAGTGGTAGGTGTCGGTGATCTCCACGTCGCAGTCCTGGTGCAGGTCGTAACCGCGTCCTTCCACGACGTACAGGCACTCCTCGGCCAGGTGGCGGTGCTTGCCCGATCGGCTCCCGGGCGGAACGATTTGCATGTAGGCGTCCACCGTTTCCATGCGCGTGTTCATCTGCTCGTTCAACAGATGCTTGAGCAAGCCCTGCCGGGACATCTCCCACGGCATCTCCTGCGGATGCACGATCTTCTTGCGCTTGGCGTTGCGCACCGGCTGATTCAGCGCGTCGTCCAGCAACGCCTGGTACAGCTTTCCGCTCGCCGTCCCGCGCATCCAGGCTTTCGATTCACCCCAGGCCATTTCGTCTCTCCTTCGTAGTCGTCACGCGCTCATCATTTCGCATGGTTGTAATCGACCTCTGCTTCCCTGGCCTCGAAGCCCTGCCCCCCGGGGGCCGGCTCGGTGGGACGAGGCTCGACAAGGTGCTGGAACAGCATGTTCAGAAACATGTACATCGGCTTGGTCTTGAGCACGAGCGCGCGCGCCGGCTTGGCAGGATCGGCGTTGAAGTGCTGGTGTACGCAGTTGTTGTGGACCACCGCCACGTCCCCAGCCTGCCAGTCGTACCGGATCCCGTCGTGGATCTCGTAACCCTTGCCGTCGAGGATGTAGAACGCGGCCTCATTCACGTGGCCGTGTTTCTGGGACTTGCCTCCGGGACCGTATTCCTCGAGGTGGATATGCAGCGTCTGGGTCACCCCGTCGTGGGGCTCGACGTAGTGGCGGCTGTAAGCCTGCGGCCCGTCCACGAATCTGATCTCGGAGCCCTTGCGTACTCGCGGCAGCGCGCGCAGCCGCGCGAGCTCGTCCTTGAGCTTGTAATGACCGGTGATCGCCCTTACGAATACCCGGTCTTTCTTGCTGCTGTAGTGAGATTCGACGCCCATGGTGATCTCCGCTCGCGCCGACGATTATACGCTTCCGCTCCGGCGGGCACGATCGTGGCCGTGGTGCCGGTGATGCGCGCGCCCGTGGGGGCCGCGCGGGTCTTCGCCGAATACCAGGGATTTGACGGTGACGGGAACGGTCTGCGAGGGCATGCGAATTCGCCCCAGGTCGATGTAGTCGAAATCCCAGAGAACGACGCCGTCGATCACGAGAATTTCGCTGTCGACGCTCATTTCGTCGCGGAGGATGGCGCCGAGAGTTTGCGCGATGTCCCCGTCGACCATGATGTAGAGGGGCATGCCCTTCGCAAGGGTGTTCCCCAGTCCGTTCCGGATACCCAGGGCAAAGGCGGCGATACGCTCATGGGACGGAATTCCTTCCCAACGCAGGGCGAGCGCCGCCTCGCTTTCGCCTTCGATGAGATCGAAAGCCTTGAAGTGCTCGCCGATCGCGTCCGCAAGCTTCTTGGGATCGATGTGCTCCTCGCAGACGTAGGACGGCTGCAGCACCTGCAGGTTTTTCCTGGGCAGCAGCGCACCCGGATTCGAGATGTAGATCGTGTTGCCGCTCAGCTGGACGCTGTACTCGGAAGCTCCGAGCGCCGTGGCGCGGATGCACTCGCCGGGCGGCAGCAACGGCCAGGGCAAGGCACCCGCGTCCACCTTTCTCCGCAGTGCGCGGCCGAGCAGCGGGCCCATGTCTCCGAATTCGCGCGTTTCCCGCTGATAGACGTATTCGGCTACCCCGCCGGAAAACATCACTCCGTCGATTCCCTCCATCCCGGGAAGCGGTTCGGTCAGGAATAGGCTCTGCACTTCGGTCGCGAAGGGGCGCTCCGAAACCGAGGCGAGAACGGCCTCGGCCATCCATTCGGCGACTCGTTCCATGGCCGCGGCGTCGGCGATATCGCCGCGGCTCCAATGAAATCCCGCCTGGGCAGCGAGATGGCGCCCGGCAGGATCCAGCCGCACGATGCGCCTCTCTTCATCGATGACCAGCAACCGGCCCCCCACGTGCACGGCGGCGGTAGCGATCACCTTCCCCCGCTCGACGAGAGCAAGCTTGGTCGTGCCGCCGCCGATGTCGACGTTGAGTATGCGCTTTCCCGAGTCGTGAGATACGCGGGCGGCCCCCGAGCCGAACGCCGCGAGCATCGATTCCATGTGGTGGCCGGCGGTGGCGCAGACGAATTCCCCGCGCTGCTCCGCGAGAACGCTCGCGATGGCTTCGGCGTTTTCGCGCCGCAGAGCTTCGCCGGTCAGGATCACGACCCCGGCGTCGATGTCGTCCGGGTGTAGCCCGGCGTCGGCGAAAGCCCGGTCGATGATGGCTCCCAGCTCGGCATCGTCGATGAGCTCCTCGCTCCGATATGGAGTCAGGGAGACCGGAGACTGGAACAGCGTCTCGCGGGAAACGACGAAGTAACGGCTCGAGAGCTCCTCTCCCATTCGCCGCAGATTGATGCGGGAAAAAATGACCTGCGTCCCCGAGGAGCCGATATCGATTCCCACGCTGAGCAGGGAGACATGATCCTGGATCCACAAGGCGTTGTCCTCGAGACGACCGTCCGCCTCGTAGTGATCGTGGTCGTGGTCAGCCTCGTCTCCGTCGTGGCTGTGATCGTAATCGCTGCCGTGAAGATGGTCCTCCAGCGTATGAGGGCGCTTCGTTTTCGCCGGCTTCTTCATGTCTGCGCGTTTATCCTGTCGTACTGCGCGTGAGTGTACCTTTAACCTCCATTTGGGCGGATACCATTGAGGAGTCCGACGTAAGGGCGAGCCATATCTTCTCTTTATTCGCGTTCTTCCCCCGCCTTCAAAGCCTGGCAGAGCGACCCGCGTTGGAGGCGAAAAAATCCCCAATTCTCCCCGTGCAAATAAAAAGCGGTTAAGTGTTTTTTCCACTTAACCGCTTGTATTGACTGGCGCGCCCGGCAGGAATTGAACCCACGACCCCCTGGTTCGTAGCCAGGTACTCTATCCAACTGAGCTACGGGCGCGAAACGAGGCGCTGATTATAGCAGGCGGTAAAAAAGGCTCCTGGATATGGGCTACCCCGGCCTCTGCTGTTTCGCCCGCGGCTGAACCGCCCTACAATGCTGGATGTCAGCGAAAAACGCCCGCTCGGCCTGAGGATTCATTCATGGCCCTTACCCGATGCCGGTACTGCGAACACGACAATCCGGCGGACTCGAAGTTCTGCAACTCTTGCGGCGGAGCTTTGAACCTTCCAGTGCACCTTGCATCGTGCGCGCGCTGCGGGACGGTGAACCCGGCCAAGGCGACGGTCTGTTGCTGGTGCGGCGGCCAACTGTCCGCGCGCAGGTCTTCGCCTCAGCGGCGCTCGCGGGCAATCGTCGGCACAGCGGTTCTCGCGGCGGTTGCCGTCCTTGGCTACTACGCCTACCGCCAGGGTTCGTACGCTGACGCGCCTCAGCCTCCCGCTGCGAGCAGCGTTTCGAGCGGTCGCGTTGCTCCCGCCGACGCCGGCTTTCTCGGCGGGGAAGCGGCGGCCGGCGATCCGAAATCAGCCCGTGCAGACGACGGCGCCTTGCCCACCGGCCCCGCGACCTCGCCATTCGTGACCCCGCCTGCCGAACCAGTGCGTGCCGTGGCAAGCCAGCCGCGCGCGAGCCGCCAGCCGGTAAAATCACAGGAAACGAAAACAGGCGATCCGGAGCCGTTTCGCTCGGAAGCATGCACAGAAGCGGCCGCGACCCTTGGATTGTGCGCAACGAAACCCGCTCAGAAAAAGGACCGGGAAACAGCCGCCGTTGAAGCGGCGCCCAAACGTCCCGAAGCGACCGGCGCAGGCGGGCAGGAGCCCCCTCGCCCCCAGACGTGCACGGAAGCGCTCGCGGCCCTTGGGCTATGCACGCCAACACCCACACAGAGGAGGGAATGACATGACCAGGAAACTCGTTGGGACATTAATGGCGGCGGCCCTTTGCCTTCACGGCGGGGCCGCTGTCGCAGCTGCCGAGTACAAGATCGTGACAGCCAATGAAAAGGGCACTTATTTTGCGATCGGCGCCGATCTCGCCAAGTACGTGGCTCCCGAGGCCACGATCACGCTGGAGGTTCTGCCCACGTTGGGTTCGGCTGCGAACATCAAGCATCTTCGCTACGACCTCGGCGTGAAATTCGCGATCGTCCAGGCCGACGTTTACCAGGCCTTCATCGACAGAGCGGCTGGTGGCAGCAAGGAGGCAAGCGTCATCATCCGTCCGCTGCGCGTGATCCTGCCGCTCTACAACACCGAGATTCACTACATCGTCAGGGCCGACTCGCCGTTGAACTATCTCCACGACATCAAGAACGCGAAGATCAACGGAGGCGTCCTCGGCAGCGGGGCAGCCCTGATCACGCATACCCTGTATCGGATGATGTTCAATGCGCCCATTCCGGAGGCGAACGACAGCTTCCTCGAGAACCAGGACGCGCTGGTCAAGCTGATCGGCGACAAGTCGGTCGATGTCGTCGTCGTCGCCGCGGGGCAGCCGGCCCCGCTGATCGCCAACATGAAGCCCGAGGCGCAGAAGTTCATCAAGCTCCTGAAGTTCGATCCCACCCACCCCTCGAGCAAGCTTCCGCTGACGGTCTATTCCCATTCCGTGGTCAGCGCGAGCAGCTATCCCAACCTTTTGAAGGAAGACTTCACGACGGTCTCGGTGGGAGCGTTTCTGGTCACCTACGACTACAACCTGCAGTTCACCGTGGGTCACCTGATCCGGTTTGCGCGATCCTTGTGCCAGAATTTTTCCACCCTGCAGGCGCAGGGTCATCCCAAATGGCGCGAAGTCAACTTGAGCCTGCCTGCTCTCGGCCCGGGCTGGATCTATTATCCGCCGACGACGAAAGAGATCCGCGCCTGTGTCGCCAAGACGAGAGCGGCCGCAAGGCCCGCGAGAAAATGCTCGGCGGAGGAAAGAATCCTGGGATTCTGCAACTGATTTTCAGGAACCCGCAGGACCTGACTGCCCCAGTTTACTCCGTCCGCGCGGCGTCGAACGTCACCCAATCCGGACGATCGCCTGCAGCGAGCCGCCCCTTGCCCGGCTTGATGGCCAGTTTGGTATCGATGCGCTTCGCGCGCGTTCCGGGGGTAAACGGCTGCGGAACGTTCGGGGTCTGCATCTGGACGATAGCAAAGGGATCGTGGACCACTCCGAATATGATGTTGAGCCGTTGATCATGCACAAAGACGCGGCCGGTCGTGACTGTTTTCGGCGAAAACTTACCCAACAGGCCGTGGCTGCCCGTGACCGCAAAAGTGACATCTTCCTTGGACCCGACATTGTTCAGCGCGGCCGCGAGATAGGGCACGACCTCGTCGAGTTCCTCGCTCGTAAAGATTGGATCGTCCTTCAGTTTGACGCTTGCCAGCCTTTGGCGCATCGCGTCAATGGAAATTCCAAAGGGGTGAGCGTTGTCCGGGGCGCCGGACTCGATGCGTTCGATGCGCACGAAACCGAGCGAAGGCCGATATTCGTAGCGCAGGACCTCCGGTCCGTCTGTGTCGCTTTTGGAACCCAATGCGCTGCAGGAGCCCAAGGCGAGCGCCAAGCTCGCCGCCCAGGCGGCCCGAAGGAAGTCGCACGGAGACACCCTGGAGTTGGCCAACCGACATCAACCTTTTCTTTGTGCATCATACTTTACGTCTGCTCGGTGCGCGCGCTAAAGTAGCGCGCACCGAAGGCATACGACGTCATGCCCTCGGGATCGGGATATCAGCCCTTTCAACTAAG